>ONYC01000096.1 GCA_900321975.1 uncultured Bacteroidales bacterium | reverse complement strand
TTCTTCGATTCGAATCGAAGAACAATCGAAGAACGATCGAAGAACGATCGAAGAACGATCGAAGAACGGTGGTAGTTGATAGGTAGAAGATAGGGTGTTGATGGGGTGTTGGTGAACAAAAAAAAATTCATTTCCGATGTAACATTTTCGCTTTTTATTCGTCTATATAGCGAAAAAAAATGTATCTTTGTAGTTTAAAGAAACAAGGAATATGACAAGCAACAAACATATAATCAGCGTACTAATCGCGACATTAGCACTTTTGAGCGGTGGAAAAATCGCCGCACAGGCAGGCGTAAGCCCTTGTCCCGAGGTGCTTGTCGAACAGAAATACGACCATGTGGTGTCGCGAATCTACCGCCAGCAGGGGTGGGATACCGCCGTTACCTGCGCCGAACCCACGATCACCCTTTCGGCCGAGCCATATGTGCCAGTACAGTTCTTCAACGGATACTACACCGTGGAGCAAATCCCCTACAACCCGCCCGACACGACCTTCGCCATCGGTACCCGTATGCCGGTAACCTCGGACGACAACTTTGCCCCCAGCACGACTAACATCCCCTACCCGTTCTATTTCTTCGGCATCCGGAAAACATCGTTCATCCTCGGTGCCAATGGGTTGGTTTCGTTCAGTCCTTCGGCCACGGGCAACAGCCATTGTGCCTATTCGTACTCATCGCCAATTCCCTGGCCAGACGGCAATTCGGGAAACCCTACCGACCTGCCAGCAATGCGCGACGCCATTTACGGTGTATACGAGGATACCGACCCCAGCGTATCCTCAGGCCACACACAGACAGACTGGGGCATGTACTACGGCATTCAGGGTGAATACCCTTGCCGCAAAATCATCTGCTCGTGGAAAGATATGGCGCAGTTTCAGTGCAACTCAATGCACTGCACCTATCAGATTGTGTGCTATGAAGGCTCGAACATCATTGAAGTTCACGTCAAGCAGCGTCAGGTGTGCAGCAACTGGAACGGCGGACGCGGTATCATCGGCATCCAGAACGCCACCGGAGCCCCCCAGGTGAAAGGCACCAACCGCTCTGACCCTAACTACTTTGTGCAGAACGGAGCCCCTGCCAGCTTCGCCCCTTCGGCCTACAACATCTCGACACAAAGCTTCAGCAACGTTGCTTACCGCTTCACCCCGAAGGGCAGCACCAACGTGAGTGAATTCTGGTTCCGCATCTACGACGACGGCCGCGCCCCCGACACCCTGTCGAGATACGACCCCGTGAACAATCCCAATGCGGTGAACGACACCAACGGCTACTTTATAGGCATGTCGAAAGACACCAGCAGCGCCCACCCCTACCTCACCCAGGCCATCGTGAGCCCCAGCTGCGTATCGCGATATGTTGTGCAGACCATCTTCCTCAATGCCGAGATGCAGCCTTATATATTGCGAGACACCATTACCGTTGGTATTGATACCGTTAACAATATGGAGCTCCGCCTCCAGGGAGAGGCAGCCGGAGTGACGACGAGAAACATCTGCAGCGGCGAGTCTCAAACCATCACCGCCTCGTTCCCCAGCACACAGGAGGCCCGCACAATCAACTGGACCGTCACCCGTATGCTTCACGGCGAGGAGCGACAACTGTCGACAGCCGTCTATGGTGTCGACGGCAGCCGCCTGAACCTCACCCTCGTGCCCGACCAGCAGGCCGACACGCTCCCCACGAACAAGATCGACTCAATCTATGTGCAGTGTGCAATCACCTTCACCAGCGGCTGCGCAAACTATAAGCGTGTTCTCGTGCGCATATTTCCCAACTTCGACACCACCGAGGTCGACGGTATCTGCCGCGGTGAAGTGTACCACTGGAACCCGTCGGGTACCCATGAACGCACGTTCAACGACAATACCGACCCACGGTATGTCTACGAAACCCTCACCAGCCAACCAGGATGCGACAGCATCGTGAGACTCGACCTAACGGTATTCGATGTGAGCCACACCACCGACCATGTCATGGACTGCAAGCCTTATACCTGGATCGACGGCCACACCTACTCGCAGAACAACCAGGACCGCTACAACATCGACACTATCAGATTGGAAAACCAATACGGCTGCGACTCGATAGTCCACCTCGACTTCACCATCCATCCCCTCACGGCCAAACTGCAGAGCAGCCTCGAACATTTCGACCTTGAGCATCTCGATGTCGAGCTGACCGATATCTCGACCGGCGGCGACTCGCGCCGATGGGTGTTCCCCGGCAACGTCAGCGACCAGACAGGCCCCGTAGCCTACTACACCATCCCCGTGACCGAAAACGAGGCGACCATCAAGCTTATCGCCCACAGCCCCTACGGATGCTACGACTCGACCACCATCACCATACCGCTCAACCGCGAGACCTTCTGGGTTCCCAACGCCTTCACCCCCGACAACCCCGCCGGCAACAACACCTTCGGCTCGATAAGCAACCAAACCCTCCGCCAGGAGATGCTTATCTACAACCGTATGGGTCAGCTGGTGTTCCGCTGCGAAGGTGTCGACTGCGAGTGGGACGGCCACGATATGGATGGCGACATATGCCCCCAGGGAGCCTACGTCTACGTGATACGCTACGCCAACAACTTCGAGCCCAGCATAACAAGGGTTCTCAAGGGAACGGTAACCCTAATCCGATAAGACCATGAAGATAGCCGTTGTTGGAGCCACAGGCCTTGTGGGCCGCGAGATGCTCACCGTACTTGCCGAGCGCGGATTCGGCGACCAGGAAGTGATAGCCGCAGCCTCGGAGCGCTCAGTGGGCAAGGAAATCGGCTTTGCCGGACGCACCCTCCGGGTGGTCAGCGTTGCCGACGCCATTGCCGCCAAGCCCAACTATGCCATATTCTCGGCCGGCGCGTCGGCATCACGCCAGTATGCGCCCCTCTTTGCTGAAGCCGGTACGACGGTGATCGACAACAGTTCGGCCTGGCGCAAAGACCCGCAGATACCCCTTGTGGTGCCCGAAATAAACATCGCCGCCGTTCGCGACAGCGACCGTATCATCGCCAATCCCAACTGCAGCACCATTCAGATGGTTCTTGCCATATCGGCACTAGAGCGCGAATACGGCATCCGCCGCCTGGTGATCGCCACCTATCAGAGCATCACCGGCACCGGAATCAAAGCCGTACACCAGCTCGAAGCCGAGGAACGCGGCGAAAAGCCTGCTGAGATGGCCTATAACTATGCCATTCATCGAAACCTCTTCCCCCATGGCGGCGACTTCCAACCCGACGGCTACACCACCGAGGAGCAGAAACTCATCGACGAGACACGCAAAATATTCGCCGACCCATCGATAGCCATCACGGCCACAGTAGTGCGCGTTCCGGTTGTGGGCGGCCACAGCGAGGCCGTGAATGTGGAACTTTGCAAAGACTTCAACATCGACGAGGTCCGCTCGCTGATAGCCGGCACCCCGGGAGTTATCCTCTACGACGACCCTTCGAAGAACCTCTACCCCATGCCCATACTTTCGCACCACCGAGACGAAGTGTGGGTGGGACGCCTGCGCCGCGACCCGTCGCAGCCCAACAGCCTCAACCTCTGGGTGGTGGCCGACAATATCCGCAAGGGTGCCGCCACCAACGCCATCCAGATTATGCAGGAACTGATGAAGATAAGAAAACAAGCATGATGAAAAAGACCCTGCCTATACTGCTACTGCTCTGCCTATTGACGCTCGCTTCGTGCGGCAAGAAAGCCCTGGTCGACGACGAGCGCACTTTCGACGGCAATGTATGGAACCGATTCACCCCCCAGGTTTATGAAATCGACGTGCGCAACATCCAGGACTTCTACAACATAGACCTCACCGTAAGCATCGACACACAGACCTACCGCTACGATGTTGTGCCGGTTACGGTGAACCTCTACAGTCCCAATAGCGAGCGCCGAATGTTCTATGCCGAAGTGCCGCTGAAACTCAACGGACGTTGGCGCGGCGAAGTGGTCGAAGGACGCCGCACGGTCAGCAACCATATACGTACATACTTCAGTTTCAACACCAAAGGCACCCACAGGATGGAGGTGGGACAGGCCACCAGCCAATACGACCTCGAAGGTATCCACTCCCTGCAGCTGAACATCTATAAAGTCGCACTCGACTATCCCGACCTGTGATCGACAGCAGCATCAATCCGAACATCGACCGCATCGTCACGCGGCTCAAGACCATACCGGAGAACCCCGGTGTATATCAGCATCTTGATGCCGACGGGAAAGTAATCTATGTAGGCAAAGCCCGCAACTTGCAGCGGCGTGTGAGCAGCTATTTCTCGCACTACGACGACAAGAGTGCAAAAATCAAGATGCTTGTGCGCAACATCTACGACATCCGCGTAACGGTGGTGGCCTCGGAAGTGGACGCGCTGCTGCTCGAGAACAACCTTATAAAACGCTACCAGCCCCGCTACAACTCGATGCTCAAGGACGACAAGTCCTACCCATACCTGCTGCTCACCGACGAGGAATACCCACGCCTGCTCTACACCCGCCGTCATTCCGGTGGAAGACAGCCCAAAGGACACTACTTCGGTCCCTACCCCAACGGGCGCATACTGCGCGAACTGCAGGATATCATCCGCCAGCTGTTCCAATACCGTACCTGCGACACAATGGGCCGCCGACCCTGCATGAAGCACCAGATCGGCCTATGCGGCGCCCCCTGTGCAGGCCTGCAGTCGAGAGAGGACTACCTCAACACCATCGACAATATCCGCCGCATACTGAAAGGCGATTTCGGCGATATCATGAGCGACCTCAAAGCCAAGATGTTCGCACTGGCCGACGAGCAGCGTTTCGAGGAAGCTGAAGCCATGAAACGTAAGATACATCTGCTCGAAGAGTACCAAAGCCGTTCTACGGTGGTGGGTACAAATGTGAAGGATGTCGACGTGGTGTCGATTCTCAGCGACGACCGCTACGCATACGTCAATATGATGCGTGTGAAGAACGGTACCATCATCTATAGCTTCTCGAACGAAATCAAGAAGCAACTCGACGAGAGCGACGAAGAGATACTTGCCACAGTAATACCCGAGCTGCACCAGCAAACCGAAAGCACAGCCACCGAAGTAGTGCTCCAGATGCCGGTGCCAGACCTTCCGGACGACTACCTGACCCAAACTGCCGAACCGCGCGGCGACCGCCGGAAATTGCTCGAACTATCGCTGCGCAACGTGGAAAGCTACCAGAAGCAATGCCGCCACCAACGTGCCTTGACCCAAGGCGACGCAGCACCGCAGGCGGTGAAACTGCTGGAACGCATCCAGCGTGCGCTCCAGCTTCCAACCCTGCCGATGAACATCGAATGCTTCGACAATTCGAATACCCAAGGTGCATATCCTGTAGCAGGTATGGTTCGCTTTACCGGTGGCAAACCAAACCGTAAGGAATACCGCAAATTCAACATAAAAACAGTAGAAGGTCCCGACGACTATGCCTCGATGGCAGAAGTTATCCTCCGCCGCTACAAGCGGCTGCATGACGAAGGGCAACCTCTGCCCGACCTGCTTATCGTGGATGGTGGAGCTGGCCAGATGGAGGTTGCACGTGAGGTTATCCAGGACCAGCTGCATCTGAATATCCCGATAGCCGGCCTCGCAAAGGATGACAGGCACCGCACCAACGAACTCCTCTACGGCTTCCCACCCAAGGTTGTGGGACTGAAACCAACCGATCCTTTATTCCACCTGCTGGAACAGATACAAAACGAGGTACACCGGTTTGCCATCACATTTCACAAAGAGAAACGTTCGCGCGGCACCTTCCGCACAAGTCTCACCGACATTCCCGGCATAGGACCCAAGACCGCCCACGACCTCCTGCTGCGCTACGGATCGGTCAAACAGGTATCAATCCAGACCCTTGAGGACCTGAGCGCGGCCATCGGTCCGGCCAAAGCCGAAGCGGTATATAACCACCTACACAACAACCAATGAGCACCATTCATATAATAATGCCTGTCAAGGACTCGCTCGACACCGCCCGCGAGGCCATTGCCGCAGTTATGCAGTCGATGCCCGAAGGTGCTGATATGACTGTGTACAACGATTTCAGCACCCATGAGAACACTGATACCCTAAAGCATATGGCTTATGCTCTGGGCTTCCGCCTAGTGAACTGGGAAGAACTGACCGACCATCCGTCCCCCAACTACCGTCTGACACTCCAAGATGCCCAAAAACGTGCTATCGCCGACGGGGCTCATCTGGTGATAGTGGAATCAGATGTAACCGTTGGTAAAAACACAATACAGCAAATGATAGAACAGGCGAAACCGGGGGTTGGCATGGTGGCCGCAGTAACAGTAGATACCGATGGAAACATAAATTTCCCATACCTCTATGCTGCAAAGATGAACGGTGGAACCATTGCCACCTCGAAACGGTTCAGCTTCTGCTGTACCCTGCTGACTATCGACTTCTTGAAGAAATATTCATTCATACAACTCGACCCGACAAAATCGTGGTACGATGTTGCCATCTCGCACATGTCCAACCATCTTGGCTTCCGCAACCTGCTGATGCTCGACAACCGAGTGTTGCATCGCCCTCATTCTTCGCGCCCATGGAAGCAGCTCAAATACACCAATCCGCTTAAATACTACTGGCAGAAGATAACCCGCAAACGAGACAGGATATGAAGATATACAGCCTTCTGGTGGTAAAGGACGAGGCCGATGTGGTTGGTCTTTCGGTACAAGACGCCTGTCGTTGGAGCGACAAGGTTATCGTTATCGACAACGGGAGCACAGATGGTACATGGGAGCTGATTAACAGTATCGCCGCCAGCAACCCAAAGGTAGTGCCCTTCCTTCGCCATGAAGGTCCCTTCCATATAGGACTTAGAGCAAAAGCATTCCGTGCTTTCCGTCACGAGATGAGGTTCTGCGACTGGTGGTGTGTGAGGCTTGATGCCGATGAGTTCTATCCTTGCGATGTACGCTCGTTCCTGAAAAACATACCTTGGTATTGCCGCACAGTGAAAAAGTCCAGTACTGACTATGTCATAACCCACGAAGACTTGGCGGAAAACCTATTAAGCGGAAATTTTGCTGCCGACCGGGAACATCTGCATTATTGCCTTCCGGAACAACGCGCCGAGCGACGTTTTATGCGTCATTCACCGATTCTTGTATGGCTTGACCGCTGGCGTTATCCTCATCCCTGGGGGTTCGTAAGTCGCAAGCGCATACCTGTCGACCACTATCAGTATCGTAGCGAAGCACAGATGCAGCGCCGCTACGCCAACCGGCAGAAGGCAAAAGCCGATGGCTGCGGATCATTTTCGCACGAAAACGGCACTGGATGGCAAGAATATCTACGTCCCCGAAGCGAATGTAAATACATAGAGAACCCTTGCATATCAACTTATTAACCAACAATCAGGAAAAATAGTGCGGCTTAACGGATTTTTCCAAACTAATTTATACTATTTTTGCATCCTGAGAGAAACAATAAAAATCGTCAAACAACGTTTAATAAACAAAGAAACAAAATAAATACCAACAAACCATGAAAAGAATCATCGTAACAATGCTCGCTGCCGTGGCAATGTCGTTAGGCCTTTCGTCGTGCGAGCACCAGACCATGGAGTCTGTCGAATTCACCATTCAGCCGTATGAATGGGTTACCTCGGCCGGCGTGAATTACTATTTCTGCACCGTCGGTTGGGATGAACTTGACGGCGATGTCGTTGACTACGGCACTGTCAACGCCTACCTTATCAAAGGTGGTCGTCAGAACCTCCTGCCTTTGGTAACGCCCATAACCTACTACAACATCGACCTTGATGGTGATGGTATTGCCGATCAGGACCAATACACCATTGGCGAGAACATCCGTTACGACATCGAATACGGACGCATCACCTTCATTATCGAGGACCTTGACGGCGGCATGCCGCTCGATATGGAGAGCACCACACCTATGACCTTCCGCGTTGTTGCCATTGGCGACTAATGGGAGTTGCACTAAAAAAGAGAGGCCGCTACCCGTAGGTAGCGGCCTCTCTTTTTTTCTTATTCGTGTGATTTATGGTAAGCCTTGAGCGTATTCTGCAGGAGCGACACTATTGTCAACGGACCAACACCGCCTGGCACCGGGGTAACCCAACTGCATTTCGAGTCGACTTCGGAATGTTTCACATCGCCAATCACGCGGTATCCGTTCTTTTTCGAAGCATCAGGCACACGGTGAATGCCCACGTCTACCAGAACAGCATCCGGCTTCACCATATCGGCAGTAATAAACTCGGGCTTGCCAATTGCCACAACAAGTATGTCTGCCTGCCGTGTAAGCTCGGCCAGATTCCGGGTACGGCTATGGCACATAGTAACTGTGCAGTCGAATCCTTTGCGTGAAAGAAGGTTAGCAACCGGAGTTCCGACAATATTCGAACGGCCAATGACAACGCAATGCTTGCCAGCGGTCTCGATTCCATAGCGTTTGAGCAGGGTACAGATTCCCATCGGAGTGGCAGGTACAAAGCAATCCTCGCCCAGCACCATTCGGCCGATATTGACCGGCGTAAATCCGTCAACATCCTTGTCGGGCGATATTGCGTTGATTACACGCTGCTCGTTGATATGCTTAGGCAAGGGTAATTGCACAATAAATCCGTCAATATCAGGGTCGTTATTGAGGAACTGGATAGTTTCAAGCAGTTCTCGCTCAGATATTTTCTCTGGTAGGCGGTAGACACTTGAAGTGAAGCCCACCTCGTGGCTAGACTTTTCCTTGTTGGCAACATAGGTCATGCTGGCACCATCTTCGCCAACAATTACAGCTGCCAAATGGGGAGCACGATGGTCTGCAGCGACCAATTGGCGCACCTCGTTGGCTATTTCCTCTTTAATCTGCAAGGCCAAAGCCTTGCCATCCAATATTTCAGTCATATACTTGAGTGTTATCTTCTCCGGCGGACTGGCATTTTTCCACCGTTTTTGGTCATCATTTTCATCATTTTGCGAGTATCCTCGAACTGCTTGAGGAAGCGGTTCAGTTCCTGGATTGTCCGCCCGCTACCGGCTGCAATGCGCTGCTTGCGGCTTCCATTGAGGCATTGGGGGTTCTGACGCTCATACGGAGTCATCGAGCCAATCATTGCCTCTATCGGCTTGAACGCGTCGTCGCTAATCTCGACATTCTTGGTAAGCTTGTCCATACCGGGTATCATTCCCATGAGATCCTTCATCGAACCCATCTTCTTTATCTGGGCAACCTGCGAGAGGAAATCTTCAAAATTATAATCGTTATGGATAAGTTTTTTCTGTATACGGCGGGCTTCGGCCTCGTCGTACTGCTCCTGGGCGCGCTCAACAAGGCTCACAACATCGCCCATGCCGAGAATGCGGTTGGCCATACGGTCGGGATGGAACACGTCGAGGGCATCCATCTTCTCGCCGATACCGACGAACTTAATTGGTTTCTGCACCGTATAGCGGATGGTGAGAGCGGCACCACCTCGGGTATCACCGTCGAGTTTGGTAAGCACCACACCGTCGAAATCAAGGCGATCATTGAAAGCCTTGGCCGTATTCACAGCATCCTGACCGGTCATTGAGTCGACCACGAAGAGGGTTTCCTGGGGCTGGAGGTTGTGTTTGAGGGCTGCAATCTCGTTCATCATGTCCTCGTCGACAGCCAGACGACCGGCGGTATCGACAATCACGACATTTATTCCCTTGAGTTTTGCCTCTTTTACAGCATTCTGAGCAATCGCGACCGGGTTTTTACTACCCTCTTCTGTATACACAGGTATACCAATCTGTTGACCAAGAGTCTGCAACTGGCTGATAGCTGCTGGACGGTAAACGTCGCCTGCCACAAGCATTACACTCTTGCCCCGCTTGGTATGCAGCATATTGGCAAGCTTGGCACTGAAGGTTGTCTTACCCGAACCTTGAAGGCCTGCAATAAGCACAATGGCGGGTTGTCCCTTGACATTTATGTCCACAGCCTCGGAACCCATCAGTTCGGTAAGCTTTTCGTGGACAATCTTGACCATCAACTGACCAGGCTCGATGCTGGAAATAACATTACGTCCCATGGCCTCGGACTTCACCTTGTCGGTAAATTCCTTGGCGATAGGATAACTTACATCGGCGTCGAGCAGGGCTTTGCGCACTTCCTTGACGGTCTCGGCCACATTAATATCGGTAATCGACCCCTTGCCGCGCAAGGTATGTAACGCTTTCTCTATCTTACTACTAAGGTTCTCAAACATAGTCTACAGGGCATTATTTTCCGTTGCAAAAGTACGGAAAATACGCGACGTGGCAAAATTTATTTTTAAAGACCGCGCGAGAAAGCGAAGATGGAGGAGTCGTCAGGCGCAGGCACAAAAGGAGCATAGGGACCCACCAGCGTGTCGGGAGCCACCAGGGGCTGGATAAGGCATACCACCCCGCCACGGGCCCTCACCTCGAGG
>ONYC01000105.1 GCA_900321975.1 uncultured Bacteroidales bacterium | reverse complement strand
CATACAATATCGGCGGCTTTAACGAGTGGAAGAACATCGACATCATCAAGGTGGTAATCAACACCGTCGACCGCCTGCTCGGCCGTCCCGAGGGAGCCGATATGGACCTCATCACCTACGTCACCGACCGTGCCGGCCACGATATGCGCTACGCCATCGACAGCAGCAAGCTCCAGCGCGAACTTGGATGGGAGCCCAGCCTCCAGTTCGAGGAGGGCATCGAGAAGACCGTCCGCTGGTACCTCGACAACGAAGAATGGTTAAACAACGTGACTTCTGGTAAATATCAGGACTATTATCACGAGATGTACGACAAAAGGTAATGGATGGATAATGCGAGAAGTCCAGTGGACTTCGAGGCGAGGCTCGCTTGCGAGCTTCGAGCATTAACATCTATCTGAAGTACTACGAAGACATGTACGCCAACCGCTAGCACCGGCGGATAGCGCCGGCATGCCGGCAAGCGGGCAGAAAAACAAACACCCAATATATATGAAAAAGGTCATTATTTTCCTCGCCCTCGGCCTGTCGGCTCTTGGGTTGCGCGCACAGACGCCCATGCCTCTGCCCGGAGGCAGTTTCGAACAATGGACTTCGCACCCCGGCTATAATGTAACGGTGCTTTTCATGCCCATCAACGTATACGGCCCTTACACCACACCGACGGGCTGGAGCCATCTCTCCTACCCTGTCAACGAGACTACCTCGCTCATGGGTATGACCATCAACATCAACACATCGGTGCCGCTCGTAAGCGCTATGCCAGATACAGCAGGGGCGCCCGACAGCACAACGGCCGCCCGGCTGCAGACAATCATGATTTCCGACATAGTGAGTTCCACGGTACTCTCCATGGCCGGCGACATGATCGACTCGACCCTCCGGCAAACGGTGTTCCCATCGATCCTCTCCATCGGGGAAATCGACCTCGTGGCATTGATGCCACTGCTCACAAGCGCCCTGTCCGACATGGGCAACATCGAAGCCATGCTGCCGTCGCTGCTCACGATGGATGTCAACGACTACGTCAGCGGGGGGCTTTCCCTTGACGGCTTCCGCCCGGGGGCCCTTACCGGCAACTATAAGTACCAGTCGGCCACCACCGGCGACAACGGCGGCATCGTCCTCGTCGGGACACATTACAATCCTGTTACTCACCGTCGCGACATCGTCGGGGCGGGCGCCTCGCTTTCGCTGACCGACACGCCTGTCTACACCCCGTTCAGCATCGAATACACCTCGCTTGCCGACATCATTCCCGGCTCGCCCGCGCAGGCGCCCGACTCGCTGATTGTGCTCCTTCTCTCGTCGGCAAGCCAGAATATGCAGCAAGGGTCGGTCCTGTGGGTGGACAACCTTGTGCTGTGGTCCGAACCCGACACCTGTGCCGCCATCACCGGCACCAGCGCCGTTGCCGATATCCACGAGGCCACACTTGCATGGAGCGTTGCCGACCCGGCCGACGCATTCGAACTGGAATACGGCGAAGCCGGATTCACACCGGGCAGCGGCACTTCGGTCACCACCACCGGCACCACAATCCTCCTCGAAGGTTTGGCAGCCTCGACACAATACTATGTATGGCTCCGCACCCTCTGCTCCGACAGCATCTACGGCGATTGGAACACATTCCAGTTCACCACCGGGCCCGACACCTGCGCCTCCGTCACCGGACTAAGCTGCATCGCCGGCATCCACGACGCTTCGATAGTATGGAACACCACCGGTACGGTCGATGCGTTCGAAGTCGAATACGGCGAAGCCGGCTTCGCACCGGGCGGCGGCACCACGGTTACCACTGCCGCCAACGCCGCCTGGCTGGACGGTCTGGAAGCCGCTACACAATACGATGTCCACGTCCGTACCCTGTGCGCCGACAGCATCTACGGCGACTGGAGCACCATCCGGTTCACCACCGGGCCCGACACATGCGCTTCGGTTACCGGCCTGACCGTAGTCGGCGACGACACCCTTGAAACCCTCACCTGGGGCGGAACTTCGCAACCCGACCATTGGGAGGTGGAATACGGCGAACAAGGCTTTCTGCACGGCAGCGGCACCACGATCGAGACCGACGAGACCCGGCTCGACCTCTACGGGATGGTGCAGGCCGGACAGCTGCTGCCCGACACCTGGTACGATTTCCACGTACGCGCCGTATGCGACATCAATGGCGAGTGGGCTTCGGTCCAATACCACACCCCCGCTCCGGCCGCAGGCATCGATGCGCCTGGCGGCGGAAGCCATATCAGCATCTACCCCAATCCCGCCAACGGCATGTGCACAGTCTCGGTGAAAGACGGAAGCCCCGCCCGGCTGAACCTCTACAGCCCCGACGGGCGCCTGGTCGCAACCGTCACAACCACCGGCGCGCCCGCCACACTGCAGCTGCCCGGGCAGGGCATCTACCTTCTGCAGGCGGTGACTCCGGCCGGGATCTCGACCCACAAGATAATCAACGCCGTCCCGACGGGTTGCCCAGCTTCGCCGACACCGTCCTCGACGGGTTGCTGACCCCGCCGCCACCGAGCAGGCGCAGCTCGACATAGTAGAGGAACGTGCCGCCCCCGCCGACCTTCGTGTCGGTCCACGACGTCTCGCCACGGCTGAACGTGGCCACATCGTCGAACGTCAGGCCTCCGTCGGCCGAGCGGTAGACCACACCGTAGTAATCCTTGCGTCCCCCGTAGGCGATCTCCCACGAGAGGACCACCGTCCCTTTCTTCTTGTCGGCCTTTGCCGTCAGGTCGATATCGGCGTCGAAACGGTTCGAGGGGGCGAACAGGACCACCGCCTGGCCGCCATAGCCGCTGCTGTTCCTTGCGCTGTCTATAGCCTCGAGCGCGTAGGTATACGGGACATTGTTAGCCTCGGGGCGGTCGACAAAAACAATCGTGCCGTCCACATCCGCGGCGGGTATCATCCTGACCAGCATCCACTGGGGAGCGGTGCGCAGCTTGCGGTAGATGCAGTAGCGTTCCACATCGTCCGAGGCGCTTGCCAGCCATCGCAGGGTAACCGAGTCTGCGTCCTGCACCATCTTGTCGAGCAGGCAAATGCCGGGCGCAATGAAATCGGGCAGCCGCAGGCGCAGCGTGTCGGACGGAACCGAATAGTTGTGGTTGCGGTCCACCGCCACCACATAGTAGAACACCTCGCTGGTGAGGGTCGAGATATTGATCGAGTCCACAAAGAAAGTGTCGCCGATATAACCCAACGAGCGCTCGATAAATTCATGGTCGCGCTGGTTGGCATAGTAGACCTTGTAGGCCAGCAGGTCGAGGTCGGTGTTGGCGTTCCACTGCAGGCAGAGAACTCCCGAAGAGTCGCTGACAATCCCGCGCAACCCCCGCGGCGTCGCCGGCGGCGTAACGTCCTCGATCATGTTGAGCACCGCCGACGAATAGGCCACATTGCCTGCGGTGTCGACAGCGAAGACGCGATAGAAGCCACGTCCATGAATGTCGGCAATCGAGTCGATAAAGTACCGGCTTTCGGGCTTAAGCATGGGGCTGATGGTTTTCCACGGACCGCCCGAGGTGGCCGAGAAGGCTATGTAGTAGCCCACCAAGTCGTCGTCCTTGTAGGGAACTTTCCATGTAACGAGGCAGCGGCTGTTCCGCTCGGTGACGACCGGCTCCACCATCGGGGTGGCGGGCGGCACGAGGTCTATCATCTGGAATGGTTCGGAGGAGCGCCATTCGGTCCGGTCGCCGAAGGCGTCGAAGGCCTGCACGCGGTAGGTGTAGACGCTGTCGATGTACAGCGAGTCGATGAACACCACTTCGCTCTCCATCCATGAGGCGATGGAGTCGCCGTAGACGGCCCGGGTTCCTTTGTCAGGATTCATGGGCCATACGGGAGCCTTGGTGTTCATCCTTACCCAGGGGCCTTTGCCGCACTTGCGCTCTACGAAATAGCCGCTCAGGCGGTTGCGTTGCCAGCGGAGGGCGGCACGCGAGGCGTCCAACTGGGTGATTCTGAGTTCGGGCATATCCTCGTCCGGCTGCCGCACGAACGGCTTGCACTCTACAAGGATGCCGGTGCCTGTCACGTCGGCCAGCGACTGCGGCACAAGACTTTCGATGTTATATTCGTAAAGCCTCCCCCGCTTCACGTCGCGGTCGACATATCGCATGGCGAGTGCCGAAGCCACCTGCGGGTCGCATTCGGCGGCCAGGTAGGCCAGGAACTGGCGCTGCGTCTGCTCCTGATACTGATGGAAGGCCAGCCCCATGAAATCGGTGGTCGAGAGGGCCTCGTCGCGGTTGATGTCGTAGCGCACGGTGCCGTAGAGGGCCTGTGCGGCGGCACCGGCATAGAGGTTGTCGGCCGTGAAGCGCGCCATCATCTCGTCGAGCGTGAGGGGGCGGAGAGGGCCTCCGGCCGTGATATGCCGCATCCAGACGGTGTCGGCCTGCGGCGAACGCAGCGAGTCGGGGATTCCCACGGTTTCGAGGAAGAAGGAGTTGTCGGCGGGGTCGTCCGACGAGCGGTAGAGGTCCCATCCGTATTGGTTGGCAGCCATCCATACACCGGCATTGTCGACGGCCCAGCGTATCACTATGCTGTCGCCGTACGAGCGGGCCGTCAGGCGTATCGGTACCGCCTGTGAAGGCCAAACGACGGTGTCGGCCGAGGCCGAGTCGGGGGCGGTGACGGCGGGCTGCTGGGCTCGAAGGGAGATTGCCGCTGCTGTCAGCAAGGTTATTGCAAGAAGTATCTTTTTCATAGCCGTTCGAAGTAATATAGTCATTCTGAGAAAAACTTTAAACTGTAAACATTAAACCTTATTTTGATCATTGATTCTCAAACCAGTTGATGCTTCCCGAATTGAACCAGTAGGAATAATGTTCAATACCGTTGTAGTTGCGATAGATGTTAAGCAGGGCGGATCCGAGGGTGTAGGTGTACGAGTGGTTGGGGTTGCTGCGGCGGCGGTTGGCGAGGAAGATGCGCTCGCCGTCCTCGTGCGTGCGCACCGCCGATACCAGGCGCGACATGATGTTGCCGTCGTTCAGGTTGCGCCAGTAGGTGTAGACCAGCGTGTTGTGGGGCGAGGAGAAGGACGAGTAGTTGCTCGAGCCGGTGACCAGCTCGTCCCACCAGCTGTCGCGCAGCGATTTGTACTTCGAGTTTTTGTTCATCAGGGCTGCATCGCCGAGCGTGCCGCAGGTGCGGTCCATCTCGTAGGGCATCGTGTTGTAGTGGATGACGTGGTCCTGCCAGTAGTAGACGGTGTTCAAGAAGCCCTCTTCGGCATATTGGCGCATCTTGTAGCGCGAGATGGAACCGGCGTTCTTGAAGGTCAGCGCCTTCTTGTCGGCGAGGTTGGCCTGCACGGTGGCGTTGAGTGCGTTGAAATACCAGCAGTGGAGGGCCGACTTCGGGATGGTGACCGGCACTCCGCTGGGCACGGCCAGCCGGTTGTTCGGTCGGTTGAAGATGAAGTTGGCCTCCGAGGTTTTCTTGAGGTATCCGCGGGTGTGCATGTAGCGGCCGGCGCGCCACATGGTGAAGAACAGGTTGCCCATCGATTTCAGGTCGTCCATGATGGTGGGGGTCGCCTCGTCGATAAGGTATACCGAGCCGGGCGAGTAGGACGGGGCGTCGTGCATGTAGCCATAGAAGTAGGCTGAGTCGATACGTTTCTTCAAGCGGTCCTCCTCGAACCACAGCAGGGTGGCGGCGGGGTACCTGCCGGAGTGGTAGCGTATCTTGCTGTTCTGGATGTTCATGTTGGAGTAGGTGCCGTTCCCTTCGTTGACCACGCGCAGCTCCAGGTGTTTGAACCACGAGGCTCCGGGGTTGACGCTCACCAGGCCGTCGGTGAAGGCGCCGGTGATGTTGCGCACCCGGGTGGGGTTGTTCCACAGCTGCACCCACATGTTGGCCGTGGTGTTGCTGCCGCAGAATTCCTTGCCGCTGTTGCAGAGCATGCGGGGACGCTTGGTGGGTACCCTGGTGTTGCGCACCGCCAGATCGATCTGGTAGAGTTCGCGCGAGAAGACATCGTAGAGCTGGTATTCGGGCAGGCGTGTCTTGTCGGCGTTGGCGTCGAGGTTGAATCCGAAATAGAGGATCGGCGGCAGCACGGTGCCCTGCCGGTACATCGAAGCGTCGTCGGGCTCGTATTCGCAGAAGAGGTAGGCGTACATCATCTCGCTGGCGGTAATGTCGTAGTGGCCGGTCGAGCGCTGGACGCGGAAACCGTTGAAGCCGGAGAAGTGTGTTGCACGGGTGGTGCCCGAGGGGAGCAGGTTGGTGAGGTCGGTGTTCTTCAGCAGGCGCTCGTAGTCGCCGGTGACGGTGTGGAAGTAGAGGGTGTAGATGGGCGAGCCCGAAGCCACAGCGGCCTGATAGTTGGCGTTGACTCCCTTGCGGGTATAGTTGAGCGTGGTGTCGGTGCGGCTGTTATAGTCGCTCACCACCGTCTGCAGCTGCTCGCGCTCGAGGTTCACCGTCTGGCTGGCCTGCTGGCCTTCGCCGCCCTGCTGCTGCGGATTGCCCTGGGTATAGTTTTCGTTGAGCCGGTCTTTCAGCTCGTCGATGTTCGAGCGCGTCTGCTGCTCTTTCTTCACCGAATAGCTGAGCGTGCTCTGGGCCTTCTCCATCAGGTCTTCCAGACTCTTGTCGTAGTCGCTCTGCTTCACCTTGTAGACGGTCACCGCGAAATCCTTGTTGACGTTGCTCACCAGGGTGCGGAAATTGCGCGGCAGGGTAACCAGCACGCAGGCTTGCGACGAGCCTGCATAGCTGGTCAGGTATTCACATTCGCATTCGAGGGTGCTCTCCACCGCTCCATTGTAGCCGCGCCGCATCACGAAGGCCTTGAGGCGCTCGCCGCTCTGCTTGAGCGAGGAGGAGCTGAGCGACGGGTTGGGGGCGTAGAGGTAGATGGGCACCACCTCGCGGTTCTTCGAGTTGTCGTGGTAGAGCTCCTTGATGGGCACGCAGGGGTCGCCGTTGTAGGGCCAGGTGAAGACCACCTGCCCGTCGAGGTTGGCGGGCAGCGCCTCGGTCTGGAAGTAGACGACGGTGTCGGTGCCCCACTGGCGCTGGACGGTGTTCCCGTTCTCGGCGAAAGTGGGGTTGCGCCACATATATTCGCCGGGATAGTTGTTACCCTGGTTGATGCTGTACGAGTTCTCGTAGAGCGTGAACGTGTTGTCGTAGCGTTTCTGGTAGGCCGAGAGCCCCTCCGAGGTTCGGTATTCGAAGGCTCGCGCGCGGAGGTGCACCTCGTGGGTCGTCGAGGGGACGAACAATCCGTCGGCGTTCTCGAAGTATATCGTGTTGGCGTCCGTGCGCGCACGGCGGAACGAGAGGGCGGTGCGGCTCGGAGCGTTGTCGTAGCAGCCGTTCATGTCGAGCATGAAGCGGAACTTGCGGTCGCGGGTGGTCTTGCCGCCGCGTTCCTGCGCGCAGAGGAGCACGTCCTCGTTCCAGGGCAGGTTCGAGACGATAACACCCTCGGAGAGCGGGTTCACCTGGTTGCCCGACTGCTTGGCGGTGGCGGCCGAGGCATAGCCGGGTTTCACGCTCTGGAACAGCTTCACGTTGGCCAGCGGGTCGGAGGCTCCGGGAATGCATACGTGACCCAGCGAGAAGTCGACCGACGTGTTGATGCGGGCGATGCCGCCGAGCACCGAGGCGCTGAATCCCAGCAGGCCGTAGCACCACGTCGGGTTGGGGCCGCCGGCCTGCAGCAGGGCGCCCACACCGGCTTCGGCCAGCGTCAGCTGCCCTTTCCAGAAGCCGAGGTCGAGGCTCAGGCCCACACTTCCGTTGAGCATCGCGTAGGCCTGCCCCATGGCATAGAAGCCGTTGCGCCCCACGGGGGTACCGTCCTCGCAGGCCATGCCCTGCGAATAGAGCAGCGCCACATCGAGGCCGATATAGGCACTCACGTCGAGGTAGAGGAAAAGATCGTATTTCAGGTTGGCCGAGAACGAGAATCCCAACGCGAAGCCGCCGGCATCCTTCACTTCGGGCAACGCTCCGCCGCCCGCTATCTTGCCGCCCATACCGTGGTCGGTGAAAAACTTCTTCACCTCGTCGGGCAGCTCGGGCAGCTGGATCCCGCTGGGCGGCGCGTTGCCGGCAATGAGGTACGAGGTGAAAGTGGCTTTGCCCGAAATCACAGCCAGGTCAAACTTGGTCGAGAAATTCACACGCTTGTCGAACTCGGGGCGTCCGAGGGCGAAATACCAGTCGTTCTTCTCGCGGGTGCGCTGGCTGCGGCCCGTGCCGTAGTTGCGGACATAGAGGTCGACCGGAAGCCGCATCGAGGCGCTCACCTCGAACTCGCCCTCCTTGATGGCGTTCAGCTTGTTCTTGATAGCCTCCTCGTCGGCATATTCGAACCTGCCCTGAATGTCGCTGATCGAGGACTTCTTGCCCGTCTTGGGGTCCTTGTCCTCGGATGAGCCCGGATACCAAAGTCCGTCGGTCAGCTTGGACGTCAGCTCGTCCTTCAGGAAAGCCTTGTCGAACTTGAGGTCCGACTTGGCGCAGAAGCTGAAACTCAAGGCCCATCCGGTGTCGACGGTGGCGCCGGCGCTGTAGTCGACGAAATCGATAAGTGCTGCCGCCTCGAGCACCGAACTGGCCGCCTTCTTCTTCTCCTTGTTATAGTCGCCTATGACGCTGGCCGTCACCTGGAGGCTGATGCCGGCAAAATGGCCTTCCGCCATGCGGAGGTTCATCTGGCCCACGGCGCTGAGCGTGCGCTCCGAGCCGGTCAGGATCATACTGATGCCCGCCTTGGCCACCCACGCGTCGTATTGCGGCTTGAAACTCAAGCCCGAAGGGTGCACCATCTGGCCGGTGATGCTTTTCAGCTTGCCGCCCTTGCCCTCCTCGTCGGCCCCCTCCGTGAGGCCCTCCATCAGCTTGTCCGACGAGATAGTCTGCCCGTGGTTGGCGGTGATCATATTGTAGGCGAAGCCGCCTCCGAATCCGTTGATGGTCAGCGGCCCGAAAGTGAATGGCGAAGCCTCCAGCGCCAGCGCCCCCTCGACAAACCACCAGTCGTAGGTGCTTCCGTCGAGCCGCTTGCTGGTGCCGAAGCCGGCACCCATGGCCATGTCGACAGCCTTCATCACCTTCACCTGCAGCACACCGCGCCAACTGTTGCCGTAGAGGCTGTCGTTGCGGGTGTGGGCCAGGAAACCGTCCACGTTGAGCGGGCCGATATTGGTGGTGATGCGGGCCGAGTCGAAGGCACCGTCGAAATTGTCGATCTCGAAAGTGTTGGTATTCACGTCGGCATAGATAGTAAAGCCTGCAGCCGCACCCACCGACTGGTCGGCGCCTATACCGAACTTGAGGCTTCCGGCAAAAGCCAGGCCTGCACGGTACTTATCACTCTGGCCGTCGATCTTGTCGAACACCATATTGACCGTGTCGATGCTGTATTCCAGACCGTCGATCTTGCCGGTGATCTTCTTGTCCTTGTCCTTATCCTTGTCCTTATCTTTGTCCTTGTCCTTCTTCTTGTCGTCGTCAGGCCACAGGGAATAGTCATACATGGTGGTGTCGATATTGACTTCGCCGAGGTATTTCTGTGGCGAAGCCTTGCTCCACTTGCCCATGCTGAAGTCGATGGGTCCCATAACGTAGCTCTTCACCACGTTCTTCGGCTTGCCCTTGCCGCCGGTTTTGCCCTTGTCGCCCGGTTTGGATACGTCGGCTTTGCCTTTGGCGCCCATGTCCACATCTTTGCGGGTGAAGTTGCGTACGTACATTTTCTCGAACTTGATGGCGGGAAGGCTGGCATCGAGGCCCATTTCTTTGAAGTTGATGTTGATTTTGCCGTTGAGCGAGAGGTCGATGCGGGTGTGCGACTTGGAGTCGAGGTAGGTGTATTCGGTGCCAGAGATGGGGTCGCGGTCGGTGTAGTGGTTGTCGCCGCTGTTGTCCTGGACGATGGAGAAGTAGCTCGACTTGGGGTCGAGCGAGATGTCGGCCACGTAGAGGTTGAGTTTGAAGTCTTTGTCGTCGAGGTTGACTTTGAAGGCTAGGCTGTCGGAGCCGAGTTGCGCGCGGTAGCGGAGGTTGCCGCTGAAGAGGGGCACCCGCACGCGTCCGTTGAGTTCGCCCGATTTGAATTTGCTCTTCTGGAAACAGAGTCCGGCGGTGTCGAGCGAGAAGAGCCATCCGCCGCCGTTTTTGGTTTCGAGGGTGAGGATGTTGGCTATGTTGATGTCGACGGAGAGGCCTTCGGAGTCCCAGATCAGTTGTTCGGCGCCGCCGCTGAGGCGCGATCCCGGGATGATGTATTCGACCGAGTCGGTGAGCTGGCCGTTGGCGCCGTAGTGGTAGACGGGCTTGTCCTCTTTGTGTTCCTCGCCGGCATAGTCGATGAAGACGGTGCTGACGGAGGCGGGGAACATGAGGTAGAATTTGTCGAGGTAGAAGCCCTGCCAGGCGTTGCGCACGTTGTCGCTTTTGGAGTCTTTCAGGTAGCCTTCGGGGAAGCGGACTTCCTTGGGGGTGAAGGTGGAGGAGTGGTCGTAGAGGATTCCCTGACCCGAGGGGAGGAAGGTGTAGTCTTCGCAGCCCACCACGGTGAAGGGGTCCATCTTTACGGTGGCCACCCAGTTGTCCCAGTCTTCGATGTGTGCGGTGAAAGTGCCTTTGACCGATTTCCCGGGGTCCACCCCGCCCTCTTTCTTCATGTCGACGGCGAGGAGTTTGTTGCCGGGGGTGTCGCGATAGCCGAAGTCCACTTCGCACACGGCCACCAGTTCTTTGAACCCTTTCCAGTTGATGGTGAGGTGGGTTCCGGTCTCGAGGTCAGAGAGTTTTGTCGGCCGCTTGAGGGTGAAGGTGTAGTTGTCGACCATCGGGAAGGAGATGTCGCCGGCCAGCACGAGGCTCACGTCGCCCACGGTGTCGGCAATCAGGCACGACGAGTCGATGCAGATATTGGTTGCCACGAAGGGGATGTACATGTTGTCGCGGTGCGAGCTGTAGAAGGCCAGGTAGTTGGCGTGTGCGGTGACGGGCGTGAAGAAGCAGTCGTTGAGCGCTATGGTTACGTTTGTGGGCTCGAGGCCGAAGAGCTCGTCGGGTATGCGTATCGGGGTGGTTACCACACCGATGTTGAGTTCTTCTTCCACTATGCCGTGCACCAGTTCGGTGAACGCGTTGCTCCCTTTGTTGATATAGTTGTACCATTTTTTCACCTCTTCGCCGGTCGAGCCCAGCTTGCCCGACACTTTGTCGAGCACGGTGGCGGCCCCGTCGCTCAGCATGTCGAATCCCGAGCCGAACTTGTTGTTGCCGATGTTGAGGTTGATGTAGTTGTTCGAGTCGGTGGGGATGGTGCGTGCTGAGCCGGAGATGACCTGGTTGTTCTTGTTCACCTTGATGGTGTCGAACTTCACCTTTATGCCGCATCCAAAGCCCAGCGGATGCCAGAGCACATAGCCTTCGCCGCTGATGACGGAGTATTCCTCGGCTTTCTTTTTGTCGTCTTTCTTGTCGTCTTTCTTGCCGTCTTTCTTGTCGCCGTCTTTCTTGTCGCCATCCTTCTTGTCGCCGTCCTTCTTGTCGCCGTCCTTCTTGTCGCCGTCTTTCTTGTCGACGTCCTTCTTGTCGCCGCCTTGCTTGTTGCCTTTCTTGTCGCCTTTACCGTTGATTGCCTGGGGCTTGTCGGTGGCTTCCTGGACGATGAGGTCGAAACGGCCCAGCTTGAGGCGTGTGCGGTTGTGGATCAGTTTGTCGACGTCCACTTTCACCGGTACGCGGTCGAGGCCGGTGGTATCCTTCGGGAAGCAGGCGAACTTGGTGTCGATCAGCTCCGAGTAGTCGACGGTGTCCACAAGTTTGAAGTACATGGCGTGGCTGTAGCCGTCGCCGAAGAAGTTGTATTTGGGGTTTGTCTCGTCGATGGCCTGTGTGCGCAGCCTCACGACATACGACTTCCCGGTCTCGAGCGAGTCGAGGATGGTGTCGTTGTAGGTGGTGCCGAGCTGCTTTTCGATGGTGAATTTGGGCTTGCCTGCAAGAATTTCTTTGAGTTTCTTGCCTTTGGCCATCTCGTAGATGTAGATGGTGTATTGGACCGAGTCGCCGATCTCGATGTCTTTCGGCTTGTTCCACATTAGTTCGAAGTCGTCGAAGCGCTGCACCTCGGGGCATTCGAGGCCGAATTCGCCGCAGGCGGTGTCGTTCCAGTCGTGGGTGGCGTGGTTGACGGGGTAGGTGAACTGGGCCGGCGAGGCGGGGATGAGCGCCGACGAGTCGATTCCCCATTGGAATTTCAGTTCGGCCTCATCGTCGAGGAAGGCGTCGTGGAGGGTGCAAAGCGAGTCTTCCTCGACGTCGGCGGCGATGCCGTTCACATAGTGTGTGGTGCGGCGGTGGTGGGCTGAGTGGTAGGTGTAGGCCGCGTGGGTGCGCAGCTTGATGAGGTATTTAGCACCTACTGCGAGGAGGGTGTCCCATCCGCGGTCGGCCACGGCCACGGTGTCGGGTTTCTCGCCGCCGTAGAGGTGGCCCAAGGGGCCGTTGACGGTGGCGGTGGCCAAGGG
Organism: uncultured Bacteroidales bacterium; assembly: GCA_900321975.1. GTDB lineage: Bacteria > Bacteroidota > Bacteroidia > Bacteroidales > P3 > Colimorpha. Next base: position 5,187 of record ONYC01000105.1, on the reverse strand, counting down.
CGCGTGCACCGTCGAGGGGTCGATGCCGCCCAAGTTGTCTTCATAGAGTTCGACAACGTATATTGCGGCCTTCACCGAGTCGCCCTGCACGGAGGTCCACTTGGCGGCGAATTTGCCAGGTTCGACCAGCAACGAGGCGTTCGCCTTGCGCGGAGCCGTGAACTGCGGCATCTTTATCTTGCCCTTCACGGCAGCCTGGTTGTCCGAGTCGCTCTCTTCCACGTTCTGGTTCTGCTGGCTGGGAGCTTCGGGGCCGGGCGAAGGCTCGTTCTGCGGGCCGGCGTTGTAGCGGGCTTCGCCCCAGGTGAACGAGACGACCTGGCTGGCACCGCCGTTCCCGAGGGTTATCTGGACTCCGGCGCCCGCATTGCGCTGCACGGCGGTCACCTTCATGGCGTAGGTGGCTCCCGCCTCGAGCGGTATGCGCAGGTCGCGCAGGGTGTCGATCACGCAGTAGGTGTTCGAGCCGCAGTCTTCACTGAAGAAGACTGGGTTGCGGTCGATGGCCTGGAGTATGTTCTGGCCGGGCAGGACCTTCACAATTTTCAGCACGTAGCGGAAGCGTGCGTTGGTGGCGCAGTTGGTGATCACCTCGCTCCAGCGGACGTTGATGTTGCGCTGCGGCTGGAGGGTGGCGCTGTTGCCCATACCGGCCATCACGGGCGAGGTGAATTCGGGTGCCGAACCGGTGTAGCAGATGTTCATCGGGAGACAGGCTTCGGCCAGAGGCTGGTCGTTGGAGACGACCTCGGTCCAGCGGCAGGCCTGCACACAGAGGCGGTAGGTGCCTTCGGGGACCTGCACATAGTCGGCCAGGCCGCCCTGGGGCATGCTCAGCTGCAGGCGTCCCGAGAAGTGGTCGATGAATGCTTCGCGGCTGTCGAGCACGTAGATGCCTCCGGGCTGCAGGGTGATTTTGGGACGCGAGGTGCCGTGATCCTGGCTGAAGATGGCGAACTGGTCGTTGCCGCCCGAAAGTTGCGCCGTCATCTGCAGCGTCAGGTAGACCTGCTGCTGGACAGCAGTATTATTGATTACACGCACGCGCGCATAACGGAACGGGTTGTCCAGATAGCTAGCCACCTGCGAGGGGAAATTCTGAGTCAGCGGCTCGATCAGAACGCTGACTTCCTGTGAAACGGCCGAATGCACCAATCCGAGCATCAGCCCCAGTACAACAAGTAGATGTTTCTTCATAGTCTCTCCCTGGTTTTAGTCGATTATAGGTTCCTCTGTGCTTTCCGAGGTATCTGTTTTTCTGGTTTTGTGTTTTATGATTCGGGTAGCGAAGGTGTAGCTGTAGGTCAAGGTGGCCCGCAGGTCGACGTCGACCCCGATCCGCTGTCCGATGATGATGTTCTCGCTATAGTTGCTCAGCGCAGCATTTAGCTGCAGAATATGGCGCTGACGGTAGTTGAAGTCGAGTCCCGCACGGGCGCTGAAGGAGTATTTGCGCGTGGAATAATCCGACTGTCCGCCCCCGATGGGAACCGCACCGCCTTCGGCACCGTAGGCGTCGGAGACCGATGCGGCACCGGCGTTCTCGGCGTCGCGGCTGTAGGAGAAGACGCCGCTGGCAGTTGCACGCAGGCGCATGTTTTCTTTCTTTATAATATTGTAGCTGCCGTTCACACTCACGGTGTGGGCGGTGTAGCTGTTGGTTACCGCCCGGCTGGAGGAGTAGTCGTAGTTGATCCCGATGCCGACGCCACGCTTGTTGAGGCTGATGTCGTATCCGGCTCCGAGGGTGGTGGTGGCGAGGTTGATGGAGTTGTCGGAGAGTGGGTTGAGGTTGCGGTTGGCGGTACGGTTGAAGTTGAGGTTGATTGAGTGGTCTGACTGTTCGTTGCGCGAAAGCTGGATGTTGGGTGAGAGGCTTATCGTGCTGACCACCTGGTCGGTGCGCGTGGTGTCGTTGACCTGCTCAAGGCCGTCGAACTGGTCCTGCTTTATGCCGTTGTATGAAGCCGAGAGGCGGAACACCTCGCCGAACGACTGGCTGTAACTTGCGGCATAGGTAAGCACCTGGTTGGTGTAGGTCTGCTTGTGGTCGAGGTTGTCGCGCTGTGCAAAGCCGGTGATGTTGATAAAAGCGCGGTTGCGATTGAAAAGGTTGAGGGTGGTGTTGCCGCCGAAGCCCTGGTTGTTTTGGCTGAACTGGTTGGCGCCCAGCGAGGTGTAGTCGGCCTGCACAAAACGGTAGGTCAAAGCGCCCGAGACGCGCGACCACTGCCAGCTGAGCGCAGCGTCGCCGGCGAACCGCACCGTGCTGCTCGTGCGTGGTACATAGAGCCACGCCACTTTTTTCAACAGGTTGGTGTAGGGCTTCACCTGCGAGACGATTCCGGCCGTGGATTCGTGTCCTCCGAGCGAGTCGACCAGATCGGTCAGCTTCGAGGCCGACATGTCGGACGTGTAAAGGCTTGCGCCCAGGTTGGCACTGATAGCGACATGCTTGCCGAAGGCCAGCCGTCCCGAGATGCCTGCCGCGAGGTTCTCCTTGGCGGCAAGCACGCTGTCACGCAATGTGGTGTCGCCGTTGTCGCCATACCACACCGTAGGGAGCGACGTGCTGTCGTCCGCAGCGCGGAGGAGACTGAAGTCGATGAAGGTGTTGCTGCCTCCGAAACCGATTTTTGCGCCATAGGCGTAGCGGGTGAACTGGATGGTGGTGGTCTCGTGGAGGTTGAGGCCGAGCAGCGAGTCGGCATAGTACTGGATGGCCGACCGGTCGTCGGGGCCGAACTTGGTGGCACGCGTCAAAGTTCCGTAGAATCCTGCCGCACGGAACCACTTGCCGTTGTATTCCACACCGCCGCCGGTAAAGGTCATACCGCTGTAGTTGTAGTTGGAGAAGTGCATACTGCTGGACCCCAGATGGAAGCGGAATCGGCCGATGGTGGGCGTGGTGTTTATGTTCAGCGTCGGGTGGGGAAACGAGAACTGGGTCTGGCTGACGTTCACCAAGTCGATATGGAACGGGAATGCGAAACCGTAGATGTTGAACGTGAGGTCGAGGTAGCCGGTGGCGGAGAATGGTGTTACATAGGCCAGCACGTCTTTGTTGTTCCACGACGAAGCGAGGCCACATCCGAACGTGCCTGAGAGGGTAAGGGGATCGGCCTGGGTGTGCTGTTTCCAGCTTTCGCGGAGGCCGCTGAAGAGCTGGGCTTCGACGCCCGCCGGGAGTACAGTCAGCAGCATTAGTGCCAGCAAGCCCGCCAGCCTGACATGCGGCAACCGGCGGGGTGGCGAATATCGTTTGTGGGGCATCATGGTTCGGGTGTTTCTGTTTGCGGGTGCAAAGTTACGTTTTAAAATCGGTTTTTGCAAATTAAATCGGACTTCGGGTGGAGGGAGGCGGAGGGAGGGGCGAACGGTGTCCCTTGGTTTTTCTCGGGTTTCTGAGGATGGAGCGGAAGGAAAAAAAAGATACACTATGATGTATGTCCGACGGCTGAACGGGGGTCAGGAGAGGGTCGGAAGGGGAAAAACGATACACTTTGATGTATGTCCGACGGCGGAAGGGGGCTCCGAAGGGGGTCGGAAGGGGGAAATATGATACACTTTTGGTGTATGTCAGGCGGCATGACGGGGGGGGGCGCGCCGGAGGCGAGGGCGCGGCGAGAGGGGCGGCTACGGCCGGACGAGGGGCTGCAGCTCGCGCTCGAAGATGTCGCGCCGCACTATCCGGTAGTGCGGATCGTAGGCGGCCTTGAAGGCGGCGCTGTGGCTCATCACGTACCGGTGGTCGGGCGCGGGAAGCCCCACGGCGCTGCGCATCACCGCCGAGGTGAGTTTCCCGACGCTGATATCCCCTCTTTGAACCAGAAGCAGGTTGACCCTCACGAAACGGCCGTCGCAGAGCGTGGGTTCGAAGTCGGGAAGGCCGTTGCTGTCGGCCATGGCGGCGACTTCCTGTGCGATATACATGGCGCAGTCGGCGCTGTCGGTCAGCAGGTGGCCGGGACCGTAGAGGTCTTGGAATACAAGTTTGTAGAGGTCTTGCGGCTCGGCGGCGGGATACTGCTCGGCATAGGCCATCAGGGCATCGGCACAGCTTTCGTCGGGAGTCGGCGGCAAGGTGGGACGGCAGGCAGCGAACAAGAATGCCACTATGGCAATGGTGACTATATGTTTCATCGTTCTACATGTTTTACAATCAATATGCTCAGTTCCCACAACAAATAGATGGGCACCGCAACCAGCGAGAGGGTGAAGGGGTCGCCGGTGGGTGTTATTATTGCTCCGAGGATTACGATGACCACGATGGCGTGGCGACGATACCGCTTCATGAAGTCGGCTTTGAGAACCCCCATTTTGGCCAGCAGCCAGCAGAGCACCGGCAGCTCGAAGACCACGCCCATCACCAGGCTCATCACGCCGAGGACGGAGATGTAGCTGGAAAGGGTGATGGTGTTCTCGACGTCGGCACTCACCTGATATCCGCCGAGGAAGCGGACGGTGAAGGGGAAGACGACGAAGTAGTTGAGTGCCACGCCAGCCAGGAAGAGCAGGTAGCCGCAGCCCACGCCCCTGACGGCCAGCCGCCGCTCGGCGGCGTAGAGCCCCGGGGCCACGAAGGCGAACGCCTGGTAGATGATGTAGGGCGAAACCACTATAAGCCCCGCCCAGAGGGCCACCCGCATGTGGGTGAGGAACTGCTGGGTGAGCTCGACGTTGACGAGCCGCAGCCAATCGGGCTTGGGACGCATCACGACGGCGAAAAGCTGCTCCTTGAAGCAGAAGCAGGCCACAGCAGCCACCACGGCGGCCAGCAGCACATACCAGATGCGCCGCCGCAACTCGTCGAGGTGTTCCCAGAAGGTCAAAAGAAATTGAAAATTGAAGGTTGAAAATTGAGATTATTTCTCTTCAGTTTTCGTTTCGTCTTTCTTCTCATCGTCGGGGACACCGTTCGCTCCATTTCGGTCGCGGTCAGTGTCTTCGACACCGTTCGCTCCATTTCGGTCGCGGTCAGTGTCTTCGACACCGTTGACGCCGTCCTTGAAGCTCTTGACCCCCTTGCCGATGCCGCGCATAAGCTCGGGAATCTTCTTGCCGCCGAAAAGCAGCAGCACTACGAGGACGATGATGATTATCTCCCAAGTACCTAAGAATAACAGTTTCATTTTTTTGATTTTAAAATATTTCCTTTTTCGTCTTTTTTCAATTCCTTGCCGTTTT
>ONYC01000095.1 GCA_900321975.1 uncultured Bacteroidales bacterium | reverse complement strand
TTCTTCGATTCGAATCGAAGAACGATCGAAGAACTATCGAAGAACGATCGAAGAACGATCGAAGAACGGTGGTAGTTGATAGGTAGAAGATAGGTCGAAAATAGGTTGTTCACCACTATTGGTGATGGCGGGGGTTGCGAAAAATGTCGTATCTTTGCAGCAGAAATCAGACAGAAACCAAATTGTATAAACAATCAAAAAATCAACAAGATATGGAACACAACCACGATCATCACCACCATGAAGGCCACCATCACGGGCACCATCACCACAATCATGCACTGGAGAGTTTGTCAACTATTTATATTGTAGCCGTCGCACTCAACCTGCTGTTCGTCATAGTCGAGGCAGCAGCCGGCTTTATCGGCCATTCGCTTGGCCTGCTGTCGGATGCCGGCCACAACCTGAGCGATGTCTTCTCGCTGCTGCTGGCCATGATTGCCCTCAAGCTGGCCTCGAGCCATGCAACCAAACGCTTCACCTACGGCCGCCGCAAGGCGTCGGTTCTCATCTCGCTGCTCAACGCCATCATCCTGCTGGTGGCCGTCGGCGCCATTATTGTCGAGAGCGTCGAGAAGTTCCTGCATCCCGCCGAAGTGAACGGTTCTCTTATTATATGGACAGCCGCCGTAGGCATCGTAATCAACGGTCTCACAGCATGGGCTTTGAGCAGCCGCCAGAAGCACGATATCAACACCCGCGGAGCATTCCTCCACATGCTGGCCGACACGCTGGTGAGTATCGGCGTGGTGCTCAGCGGCGTGGTGATAAACCTTACCGGCTGGTATATCGTCGACCCGATTATCGGATTGGTGATAGCCGTCGTTATCCTGGTGTCCACATGGAGCTTGCTGGCAGAAAGCCTGAGAATGAGCACCGATGCGGTGCCCGAAGGGTTCGACGTGGAGGATATCAGTCACCGTATCGGCGAGCTTGAAGGGGTTGTGAACGTGCATCATATCCACGTATGGCCCATCTCGACCACCGAGACGGCCCTTACGGCCCATGTGGTGATCCAGTCGTCCGACCAGCTCGAAGTGGTTACCGACCGCGTGAAGGATATGCTCGACGGAATAGGTATACACCACAGTACCATCGAATTGGAGACTTCGAGCAGCCACTGCCACCAGCATGAGTGCTGCTGAGAAGGGATAACCAAAGAAGAAAGGCTGACGCATGGATGTGATACGTCGGCCTTTTTTTTTTCAATTTATTGGCTTTGACTCTGGAAGGTGGTGACCACCACTTCGTTCACCATCGTTTTCAGCTCTTGGATAAACTGGGCGGCATCGTAGCGATGGGCCTCGATATCACGTAGTTTTTTCTCCCACTGGCCGGTGAGTTCGGCGCTCTTCAGGAGGTCTTGCTTGATGAGGGCCACCAGCTGGATGCCCGTCTCGGTGGGTTCGATGTTTTTGCGCACACGGACAATATAGTTGCGGCGGAAGAGGGTTTCGATGATTGCGGCACGGGTCGACGGGCGGCCGATGCCGTTGGCTTTCATTGCGTCGCGCAGTTCCTCGTTGTCGACGGTCTTGCCGGCGGTTTCCATTGCACGGAGGAGGGTCGCTTCGGTATATGGTTTCGGCGGCGTTGTCTGCTTCTCGGTCAGCGTCGGCTGGTGGGGGCCGTGCTCTCCCTGCTCGAAAGCGGGCAGCACCTGTTCCCGGTCGTCCTGCTGGTCGGGCTTGTCCGATTCGTCCGGTTTCTCCGGTTTGCCGCCGAATACCACGCGCCAGCCTTCTTCGAGGATCTGCTTTCCGGTGGCCTTGAATTCGAGCTTCTCCACCGCACCCATGACTGTGGTTGTGGAGAACTTGCAGTCGGGGTGGAACACGGCGATGAACCGGCGCGCCACCAGGTCGTAGACGCGCTTTTCCTCGATGGTGAGCGAGACGTTCTGCGGGTTCTGTCCGGTGGGGATTATGGCGTGGTGGTCGGTAACCTTCGAACTGTCGAACACTTTTTTGCTCTTCTTCAGCTTCTTGCCCATAAGGGGTTGTACCAGCTGGGCATAGGGTACGATTCCCTGCAGTATCTGCGGACAGCGGGCATAGACATCGTCGGAGAGGTAGGTGGTGTCGACACGGGGATAGGTGGTGAGCTTCTTTTCGTAGAGGCTCTGGATGTGCTTGAGGGTGTCATCGGCGGTGTAGGAGAAGCGCTTGTTGCACTCGACCTGCAGGCTTGTCAGGTCGAACAGCCGCGGGGGCGCCTCGGTACCGGCTTTCTGCTCGATTTTGGTGACGGTGAATTCTTTTTCTTTGAGGGCATCGAGGTCGGTAAAGTCTTTAGGGTCTTTTATCTTGCCTTTGGTGGACGAGAAGACCACACCGCGGTAGACGGTGCTGAGCACCCAGTATTTCTCCGGCCGGAAGTTCTTTATCTCGTCGTGACGGCGCACGATCATGGCCAGCGTGGGTGTCTGCACACGGCCGATGGAGAACACCTGCTTGGGGTCGTGACGGAAAAGAAGGGTGTAGAGACGGGTGGCGTTCATGCCCAGCAGCCAGTCGCCGATAGCACGGCAAAGGCCTGCTTCGTAGAGGCTTTGGTATTCGTCCTGCGGACGTAGGTTGGCAAAGGCTTCGCGGATGGCCTCTTCGGTGAGGCTCGACACCCAGAGGCGCTGTACCGGACAGGTGGCTTTTGCCTTCTGCATCACCCAACGCTGTATCAATTCGCCCTCCTGGCCGGCATCGCCGCAGTTGATAATGCTGTCGGCCGACTGCATGAGGCGCTCGATGACGGCGAACTGCTTTTCGTAGCCTTGGTTGGGGATGAGCTTGATGCCGAAGCGCGCCGGAATCATGGGCAGGGCCGAGAGGCTCCATCGGCGCCACTGGTCGGTATAGTCCTGCGGCTCTTTGAGGCAGCAAAGGTGACCGAAGGTCCAGGTTACCTGATAGCCGTTGCCCTCCATATAGCCGTCGTGCGAGTCGTTGGCTCCCAGAACTTTGGCTATCTCGCGTGCAACCGACGGTTTCTCTGCTATACAAACAATCATACCTGTTTCACCAGTTGGATAGCCGCCCAGCCGTCGCGGTTTTTCTTGTTTCGGAGCACCATGCCGAGGGTATTGGCTTTGGCTGTGAGAACCCCTTCGTCGGCTTCGTAGAAGCCGCTGAGGAGCAGCGAGCCTCCGGGATTGAGCGCTGCCGCATAGCGTTCCATGTCGGCCAGCAGGATGTTGCGGTTGATATTCGCTATTATGACATCGTAGGTTCCGTCGATGGAGGTGGCGTCGCCCAGCCGGAGGTCGATGTCCACGCCGTTGGTGGCGGCGTTCTCGACGGCGTTCCGGTAGGCCCATTCGTCAACATCGATACCTGCGACGCGGGATGCGCCACGCATTTTGGCGAGGATGGCCAGCACGGCGGTGCCGCAACCCATGTCGAGCACACGCTTGCCCGCCATAGGCATCTCGGCCACATAGGAGAGCATCATGTAGGTGGTGGGGTGATGGGCGGTGCCGAAGCTCATCTTGGGCTCGATGACAAGCTCGTAGCTGACGTCGGTGCGGTGGGGATGGAACGGAGCACGTACCCATACGCTGCCGCCTTCGTACTCGACCAGCACTGCCTTATGGTCCTTCTCCCATTCGGCGTTCCAGTCGCGGTCTTCCATCTCGGCGACACTGAATTTCAACGGCACAGGGAAGGCTTCGACGGTGGATGAGAGCCAACCGGCATCATACTGCGGTGCCTGCACGTAGGCCTTAAGGCCGTCGGGGGTTTCGACAAAGCTCTCGTAAGGGCCTTCGTTGCCGAGCGAGTCGACAAGGAGGTCGCGCCAGAGGGCGGTGTCGCCCATAGTGAATGTTACTTCAATGTATTTCATAGGTAGGGATATTCAACTTTGGTAAGGAAAAGGCCGCATGCGGGCATGCTCACGCCGGCGGCGCAGCGGTCGCGGCGTTCGACGATCCGCCGCAGGCCGTCGATGGTGAGTTTGCCCCGTCCGACGTCGAGCAGGGTGCCCGTTACGGAGCGCACCATATTGCGGAGGAAGCGGTTGCTGCGGATGGTGAAGACCCACTCCTCCCCCACCTCCTCCCAACGGGCGTGGCTGAGGTGGCAGATGTTGGTCTTGACCTGTGTATGAAGCTTCGCGAACGAGGTGAAATCGTCGTATTCCATCAGCACCTGGGCGGCTCGGTTCATAAGGTCGATGTCGGGGCGGAACCAGATGCGTGTGTATTGCCCCTGGCGGAACGGCAGACGGCGGTCGCTGACATGATATTGGTAGGTGCGCGCAGTGGCGTCAAAGCGGGCATGCGCGTTGTCGGCCACGGGGAAGATGTCGAAGATGGCGATATCGGGCGGCAGCATGTTGTTGAGTTTGAACACCACGGTTTCGCGGTCGAATCCGGCGTCGGCATCGAAGTGGGCATAGAAATCCGAAGCATGGACACCAGTATCGGTACGGCCGCAACCGACCACGGCTATCGGTTGGCGCAGCAGCGTGGAAAGGGTCTGCTCGAGGGTGAGCTGCACGGTGGGCAGGTCGGGCTGGGTCTGCCATCCACAATAGGCGGTGCCGTTATAGGCCAGGTGTATGAAGTATCGTGCCATAATGCTATTCGTATCTGAGGGCTTGTATCGGGTCGAGCGCGGCGGCTTTCCGGGCGGGGTACCATCCGAAGAAGACGCCGATGGCGGTGCAGACAAGGAACGAGATGGCGACGGCTCCGCCATTGAGCACGAAGGGCAACTGCTCGACGAGCGCCGACGCAATGGCATAGACAGCGAGGCCGAAAAGTATGCCGAGGAGGCCGCCGGTGAGCGAGAGGACGACGCTCTCGGTGAGGAACTGCAGCATAATGTTGCTGCGGCGGGCTCCGATGGCTTTACGCAGACCTATTTCCCGGGTGCGTTCGGTGACGGTGACGTACATGATGTTCATTATGCCGATGCCGCCCACAAGGAGCGAGATGCCGGCTATGATGGAGAGGACGAGGACGACGATGGAGAGTATTTCGCCCAGTTGCTCGACGGTCTCGCTCTGGACTTCGATGTCGATGTCGTCGGGGTCGTCGGGGCCAAGTCCGTGTATGGTTCGGAGGATGTTTCTTATCTCGGCGACGGTGTAGTCGTTGTCGGCGGGGTCGGCACAGGCAATCTTTATCTCGTCGAAGGAGGTTTCGCCTGTGAGGCGTTTCATTGCGGTGGTGTAGGGCATGATGATGCGGTCGTCGAAGTCGTAGCCGAATTTCTTCTCGCGATGCTGAAGCACACCGATGACGGTGACGGGCACATCGCCGCACCGGATGGTTTGCCCGACGGGATTTTCCCCGTCGGTGAAGAGTTTCCCGGCCACGGTAGGGCCTATGACACATACTTTGGCATAGCTTGCCACGTCGAGCGAGTCGAACATCGCACCATATTCCAGCGACATGCCGTTGAGGCCGAGATAGGAGGCGTTGCCGCCCTCGATGGTACCGCTATGGCTGTTGTTGCCGAAGACGAGCGGCATGGAGGTGTAGGCCACCGGCGAGATGGCCGAGATGCGGGTGCAGCCTTCGGTGAGTGCGTCGAGGTCGGCAAGGTCCATCTCGTGAAGCCGGCGCCAGTAGCCACCGTCGCGTTCCCACTTGCTACTGACGGAGATGCTGTTGGTGCCCAGCGAGGAGAAGGTGTCGCTCATTACGGATGTGAGGCTCGAACCAAGACTCATCATGATGATTACCGACGAGATACCGATGATGATACCGAGCATGGTGAGGAAGGTACGCATGCGGTTGCGAAGAAGCGCCCTCAGGGCCAGACGTATGGTATCGATGACGATCATAATGTTTGGAGAATTTGCTGGGCGGAGAGCGGGGTGTTGGCGTTGTCTTCGACTATGTGGCCGTCGCGTAGACGGATTATACGGGTGGTGAGGGCGGATATATCGGGCTCGTGGGTGACAAAGGCGATGGTTTTGCCCTGCGCATGCAGGTCTTGGAATAGGGCCATGATTTCATAGCTGGTGCGTGTGTCGAGGTTGCCGGTGGCTTCGTCGGCAAGGATGAGCACGGGGTCGTTGACCAACGCACGCGCTATGGCCACACGCTGCTGCTGGCCGCCGCTGAGTTGCGCCGAGGTGTGCTGCATACGGCTTTCAAGGCCCACAAGACAGAGGGCGTCCTTGGCTCGCCGGGTACGTTCGCGCGGCGAGACATGGCGGTTGTAGAAAAGCGGCAGTTCGACATTCTCGAGGGCTGTGGTGCGTGGCAGCAGGTTGTAGCTCTGGAAAACAAAGCCTATCTTGCGGTTGCGTATGTCGGCCAACTGGTTGTCGTTCATAAGCTGGACATCCTCTCCATCGAGCCGGTATGTGCCCGACGTGGGTGTGTCGAGGCATCCCAGAAGGTTGAGGAGCGTGCTTTTGCCGCTGCCAGAGGTTCCCATGATGCTGACAAACTCGCCCGGAGCGATGCTGAAGCTTACGCCGTCTAGGGCGTGCACTGTCTCGTCGCCCACGGTAAAGTGTCGGTGTAGGTCGGTTATTTCGATGGTGTTCATCATTCGAACATTGATGCTTTGCGTTCGGCCTTCAACCGGGCGTAGTCGACAATGGATGTGACAACGGTATCGCCTTCGGCCAGACCGGAGGCGGCAATGGCTTTGACTTTCGATTTGGGACCAAGTACGACCTGACGGCGAGTGATCTGACGGTTGTTTTTGACCCACACATAGGTGCAGGACGAGTCGCTGCTTGCCGCGGTATCTATTGTGTAGCCTTGGCGTTGCAGGGCAGCGATGGCAGCGTCATCGGGCTGAAGCTGTGTCGCATACAGGGGGATACAGATGCCATCCTCGCTACTTACAACGATTGTAACCGACGCTGTCATGCCGGGGAAGAGCTTCTCGTCGGGATTGATGGCGGTGATGATCACGACATAGGTAACCACGTTGTTGCTCATCTGCGGCTCCATGCGTATCTGGCTGACGGTGCCGCTGAATTCCTCGCCGGGGAAGGCGTCGACCTTGAATGTAACCGCCTGCCCGGTACGTACGCGTCCGATATCGGCTTCGTCGACTTTGGCTTCGACCTGTATCTCGGTGAGGTTCTTGGCAATGGTGAAAAGATTGGGAACGCTGTAGGCGCCTTGTACGGTCTGTCCTTCCTCGACCTGCTTGCTGATGACGACGCCGTCGATGGGGGAATATATCTCGGCATAGCGCAGTTCGGTGAGGGCGTTGTCGTAGTTGGCCTGGGCGGTAAGAAGCTGGTTGGCGGCCTGTTCGAGGCGGGCTTCGGCCTGATCGTATTCCTCCTGGGTGGACGCTTTCTGCGCGAAGAGCATACGCACTCGGTCGAAGTCTTTCTGCGCAAGGTTTTTCTGGCTGGTAGCAACCGAAAGGCCTGCCCGGTTGAGGTTTACGTTCTCCTGCAGGATGGATTTGTCGAGTTCAGCAAGGAGTTGACCCTGACGGACACGGCTGTTATAGTCGACATGTATCTTCTTCACTATACCGCTCACCTGTGTGCCTACTGTTACCTTGTATACCGGCTGTATGACCCCTGTGGCGGTTACCGACTCGGCCAGCTGCCCGACAGCGACCGCCTCGGAATTTACCTGATAGGTGCTTGCGGGCTTGTGCGATATCTTGAACACAACGAAGGCAAGTACCAAAACTATCGGGACAGCCCAGAGCCAGCGGCGTTTTCTCTTTTTCTTGTTTTCCATGGTTGCGTTGTTTTATTTCCCAAGGTATATGCGGAGGATCATATCCGATATATAATATGTATATTTGCTTTGCAGATAGTCGTTCAGGGCCGCCAACGAGCGCTCCTGCTGCTGCAGGAGTTCGGTGGCTGTGACGGTACCCGCCTTGTATTTGGCCTGACAGGTCTGCAGCGACGCCTGCGTGGCCTGGTGCATTATCTGGCAGGCCTCCATGGTGTTGCGGGCCTGACGCAGGGTACGGCGGTGCTGGTCGATAGTCTGTTCCATGTCGTCGCGCACCTGCCTCATCTGCAGCTCGGCCTGTTGGATGGCAATACGTGCCTGCTTCACCTGCAAGCGGTTGTACCCGCGGTTGAGGATGGGAAGAGTTACACCGAGGCTGAGGGTGGTATTGACACCGCCTGAGGTGACGAGCATGCCGCCGGCATCGGTACGTATATGTTCGCCGTCATAGTACGAGGCGTATGCGTTGAGCCCCAGTTGCGGCAGATACGCTCCACGAGCCATCTTCAACTGGTAGCGGGCCTTCTCGAGTTCCATCCGGCTTATCTTCATCTCGGGCAGCGAGTCGACGGCAACCTGATAATCATCGTATTCCGGCTGAAGGTCGGCCAGCGGCTCGACGGTGTAGCACACACTGTCGGCAAGACCTATAAGGTGGCGGAGCCTTTGAAGACCGTTCTCGACGGCGAAGGCGGCGTTGTTCATATCGGCTTCGGCACGCTTCCAGTTGGCTTTGAGGAGGAGCCAGTCGCTCTCCAGAATACGCCCTGCGTTGTAACGAGCCTCGGCTTCTTCGGCCTGCTGACGGGCCGACTCGTGAAGGTCGGCAAGGTATTGCTGCCGCTCACGGTTGGCGAGGATTTCAAGATAGGTGTTTATAATCTGTACGGCAACGTCGTTGCGGCTCTTTTCCACCGCCACATCGCTGCGCCGTTGCTCCACGCGGCTGCTGCGGAGATTGTAGACGTTGTTGAGGCCGTCGAAGAGCGTCCAACTGGCGCCGGCGCCATAACTGGTGTTGGTGGTACGGGTCCCTTGGAAGAAAGCCATGTCGGTGCTGGCCGAAGCGGCAAGCGTGGGCGTGAAGTTCATGCGGGCTTGCTCCAAAGCGGCCACCGCTGCCTGGCGCTGAAGGTCGGCCGAAAGCACCGCCGTGTTGTGCCCGTAGGCATAGACAAGGCAGCTGTCGAGCGTCAGGCGCAATGTGTCCTGTGCCGAGACGGATGCCGCCATCGCCACGAGTATCAATGATATGATTGTCTTTTTTGTCATCAGCCTTGTGTTATACTTTTTTCTTGAGCACAATACGGAAGCAACTCCCCTGCCCCGGCACACTGTATTTCAGGTAGAGACGCCCTTTATGGTACTGGTTGATGATGCGTCTTGCCAACGGCAGCCCCAATCCCCAGCCACGGCTCTTGGTGGTGAAGCCGCTTTCGAATATCTTGCGCTGCACTGCCGGCGCCATACCGCGGCCGGTGTCGCTGATATCGAGGTAGACCTTGCGGGCGTCCTGCGATGCGACAATGGTGATCACCCCGGTCCCCTCCATGGCATCGACAGCGTTCTTGCAGATGTTCTCCACCACCCACTCGAACAGATAGCTGTTGAGCGGCACGGTGAGCGGATCGTCGTCGGGCATCGAAATATTTATATGCACCTTGCGCGGCAGGCGGCCGCGGAGATAGCTCACGGCCTTCTCGACCGCCGCACGGACGCTCTCCTCTTTCAATTCAGGCACCGAGCCTATCTTCGAGAAACGGTGGGTTATGGTGTCGAGACGCTGAAGGTCCTTCTGTACCTCGGAGGCATATTGCGGTGTAAACTCCTTGCCCTGAAGGTATTCCGCCCAGCCGGAGAGCGACGACAACGGTGTTCCCAGCTGGTGGGCGGTCTCCTTGGCCAAGCCCACCCATATCCGGTTCTGTTCGTCGCGGCGCGCCGTGCGGAAGAAACTGTAGCTCACCAACACAAGCACGAAGGCTATGAAAAGATACAGTATCGGCATCCATCTCAGGCCTCGCACCATGGGGCTGTTGGCATAGTAGACATAGGCGTGGCGGCTGTCGGGCAGCGTGATCTCGATTGGGTCGTTGCTGAACTTCAGCTTGTCGATATGGGCCGAATCGATATTGCCCGAGGCGAAGACCACCCGGCGAGTGCTGTCGACAATGACAACCGGCACCTTAACAGCGTTCTGCGTGATATCGGTCAGGAACGAACGGTTGAAGCCGTCAAGCATCTGGCGCAGGCTGGTATAATACTGCGACTCCTTGTAATAGAGCGCCATCGGCATGCCCCATATCTTGTAGTGGAACGGCGGATTCTGCGAGTATTCCTCGAGCAGTTCGCCTTCGAGCTTCTGCCCGGCCAGCTCCTGCGGGACGGTGATTACCGAGTCGCGGGCGGTGATGATTATGATGGGGGTCTTGGCGCTGTCGACGATATAGTTTACGTATGCCAGGCTGAAACGCAGGTCGGAACCCATGTCAGGGTCGTTGAACGACTGCAGGATATTGGCATACATCTCCATCTTGCGGTGCTCGTCGAGGGTTGCTTCGGCAAAGAACTGCTGCTGCACCTCCATAATATGGGCGCGCTGGCTTATGGCGTTGGCCCAGAGGCGGACGTTCTCCTCCTCCTCATGGCGCACGCGGTCAGCGATATTATGAACCTGCCACAATGCCAGCAGGGCCAGCACAGTGGTGATTGCGAGCAATAGCCATTTCAGTCGTTGTTTCATTCTGTGCGTACGGTTTTTGCGGGATCTATCTTCGATATATAGGCTGCCGGCAGCAGCAATGCCAGCAGGCACACGGCCAGCGTCCCGAGGCTCACCAGCAGGAATATGCGCCAGTCGGCATCGACGGGCACACGGCTCATGGCGTAGCTTTCGGCATCAAGCTTCACCACCTGGAAGCGGCTCTGCACCCAGCAGAGCGCCGCCGACAAGGCGAGGCCCACGGCAATGCCTTCGACGATAAGCCGCGAAGCCCGCATGATGAATATGCGGCGCACCGAGCGGTCGGTGGCGCCGAGGGTCTTGAGCACCCCGATTGTGCTGCTCTTCTCGAATATCATTATCAGCAAGGCGCTCACTATGGCCACAGCACACACTATGCTCATGATGGCCAGTATCAGCGTGATATTGCTCGAAAGGAGGTCGAGCCACGAGAAAAGGGCCGGATTGGCGTCGCGCACCGTGACGGCGGTGAGTTCGTAGGGCAATGTCTCGAGCACCTGCGAGCACACATCGTCGAGACGGCCGAAGTCGTCCACCAGCACCTCCCAGCCGCCCACCTCGCCGTCGTCCCATCCGTTGATGCGCGCAATCTGCCGCAGGTCGCCCACGACATAGAGTTCGTCCATCTCTGTAAGGTCGCTGCGATAGATGCCGCACACGTTGAAGGCGCGGGCCCTGTAGGTGCTTCCTTGCCAGAAATAGGTGCGCATCTTGTCGCCCACCTGGAGGCCCAGTTTCGAGGCTATCACTGTGGACACAAGCACATCGTTCGAAACGCTCTGCCCACTGTCTATCGCGGGCAATCCGCCCCCGACAAGGCACGAGGCAAAGAAGGCTGTGTCGTAGCCCGCCTCGAGGCCGCGGAAGACTACGCCGTAGATCTGGTCGTCGGTCTTCACCATAGCCCCTTTGGTGGCGAATGCCTGCACTTTGCGCACTCCGGGCACCTGTTCGATATGACGGCGCACCACCGAGAACTCGGCCGGTATCGGAATGGCGTCATACTCGGCGCCGGCGGCATAGCTGCGGACGGTGATATGGCTTCCGAAGCCGACCACCTTGTCGGTGATATCGCCACGGAAGCCGCGCAGGATGCACACGGCCATGATCATCACCGCTACACCCAGCGCGATGCCGACCACCGCCACAGAGGTCAGCGGACCCGAAAATCCGCCGCCCCTCCGTGGCATGAATCGTCGTGCTATAAAGCGTTCAAACCGCATCCGCAGGCCGCCTGACCGTTAGAAAGCGGTAATGATTCCCATGAAGTCGTCGGCCTTGAGCGACGCACCGCCGATGAGGCCGCCGTCGATATCGGGACAGGCGAAGAGTTCCTTGGCATTGGAGGGCTTGCAGCTTCCGCCGTAGAGGATGCTGATTTCGTCGGCTACCTCTTTGCCCCACCTGTTAGCCAGCAGCGAGCGGATGTGGGCGTGCATCTCCTGCGCCTGCTCGGGAGTGGCGGTCTTGCCGGTACCGATGGCCCAGACTGGCTCGTAGGCGATGACGATATTCTTTATTTGCTCGGCGTCGAGGTGGAACAGACCGCCCTCGACCTGGGTCTTCACCACGTCGAACTGGCGACCGGCCTCGCGCTCCTCGAGCACCTCGCCGACGCATACGATGGGCTTCAGGCCGTTGGCAAGCAGCAGGTCGACCTTGGCGGCCACGGTCTGGTCGGTCTCGCCATAGTAGGCGCGACGCTCCGAATGGCCCACGATGCAATAGTCGATCTCGCACGAAGCCAGCATCCTGGCGCTCACCTCGCCGGTATATGCACCGCTCTCATGGTCGGCTACGTTCTGCGCACCAACCATAAAATAGCTGTCGTTGGCATAGTCGGAAGCCATCTCAAGGAAGGGGAACGGAGGGCAGATAATCACCTGCTCGTCGCGCGGGAGACTCACCTCCTCTAGCTTGCTCATCAATTCGTCGATCAGTTCATCGGCCTCCTCGAAGCTCTTGTTCATCTTCCAGTTGCCGGCAACAATATGTTTTCTCATGATTGTTAGTGTTTGGTTTGTTTAATATGAATATTTTAGACACTAACGAGAGAATGTCCGTTTTATTGTCCCGGCCGACATTTTTTGCCGCCGGGAGGTGTGCTACTCCACCAGGAGTCTGCGGGTGGCGATGCCTTCGGTGGTCACCAGCTTGACGATGTAGGCACCGGCGGCCAACCCGCTCACATCCCACTCCATCGTGCAGCCCTCGACGGTGCGCACCTCCAACTCGCGGCCCGACATGTCGCACAGCGAAAGGTTTCCACCCTTAGCCGTCGCAGGCAACTGTATCTGCACCGTCCCGCGCGCCGGGTTGGGCTGCAGGGAGAAAGCTTCCATCGTCGGCTGCGCGATGCCAACGGTGTCGTCATCGCCGATGAAGCGGGCCACCAGCGTCGTGTCGCTCACCACAAAGACCAAGCGCGGGTTGAAGCGGTTGCCGTCGCTCCACGCGTCGAAGTCGCAACCGGCAAACGGCGTGGCGGTAAGCTCCACCACGCTGCTGTCGGCATACATCCCGCCGCCGTAGACACCCCCCCATGCAGGATTTGCGCTGAGGGCCGTTACCGTCCGCCACACGGTGTCGCGCGTGGTCGTGTCGGGCGGCAATATGGTGGTGCCAAACGAGATGTACGACAGCCAGTCGCTGCTCACCGTGGTGTCGTAGTTCGACGTGGCATAGTGGCACTGCTTGCGCAGCATCACCGTGTAGCGCACGCTGTCCGACACCGCCGGCAGCACCAGCGTCGTGTCGGTGGTGACAAAGGTGGTGTCGCTCCCGTCCTCGCCCACCAGGCGCACGTTGTAGAGCGTTCCATCCTCGGCATTGCGCCAACGCACCACACGCGGCCCGCCAACCACGGGATAATCAAGCCAGTACTGCCTCAACGGCTTGCACCGGAACCCTATGATGGGAAAGGCGACGCCCCACAACTTATCAGCATTGCTGTAATTACTATTATGGCGGACAAACATATCGTTTGCCATGCTGCCGGCCAAATCATCGTCCGAACCCGGACCGGTAAACAAATGCCCAGTAAGGGAAGCATCGAATCGTCCGCCATAATAACATGGGAGGAACTGGCCCGGACTGTAATTCCATTCCATGCCGACATAGAAAGTATCTGACATACTATTAATCCTTGAGGGTGTGTCGAAATAGAACTCATAACACGGCGCGACGAGCGGTGTTTTGTCGTCGCAGTCGTCCTCATACACAAACCGGCAGAATCGAGGATGCGCACGGTTGAACGTCACCGTGTCGACATGTCTCAATGATGTATAGACGTTTCCCATAGGCGACGGCCCGTTCTGAACCATTAGCAGCCCATGCAGCAGATTGAAATTATCATACAGAGGGACATTGTATCGATTACTTACTGTAATTGCAACACCGTAGACCGTCACCGTGTCGGGAATCACATATTCCTGAAGCACAACGAATACAGGTAAAGCAGTATGTGGCGTAGGATCGATGCATGGCTTAGGGGCATAGTACAGATAGAATGGGTCTGTATCATACACCGTGTCATACACTCTAGCAGGGTCGCACACCAACGACTGCGCCCACAAACTGCAGCACGCCGACAATATAAAACAAACAGAGAAAAAATGCTTCATAATTTCTATCATTTACTGATTACTGTTTTGATTTCCAGAACCCTCCTCACAGGACTCTCTACCAAAGAAATATTCACTTTCACTAAAATGATGCTGATATACCTTACTACCGGAGCCAAAGATTAACGGATCATAAAGTTTATTAAACTCAGGTGGTGTTTTAAATATTATCTCATGTTCGCCAATTTGAAGACAGGAGCGCTGAATCATGACTCCATTTGATATATCCTGAAAGAAAAAAGAACTATCCCCTATAGCAACATACGCGTTTGCATTATACGAAAGATAAAAACCCATCGTATCAATGGAACATAGTTCTCCATCAGGATAAATCAAAGATGTCGCCGGAGATGTTGTGGAATAAGGGTCTACATGATACAAAAAACTTTTGCCGCTGCCATTCAGAAGATAGACCAATGTACTTACATCAGGTTCATAGATAACATCTATCAGATTATTACACTCTTTTTTTATTTCAATTTCACAATACGAACCTGTGTTGTAAGTATTTAACACGTCGACCAAATAGACCTTATGAATGCATAGCAAATATTTTTTTTCATGCTCATCATATGCCACATAAGACAGAACAAAATCATCATCGCCACTCAACCGAACCAATCTCAATTCGCTATACAGTTTATAATAGTCCGGTATCAGGAACTGCCTCTGACAATCAATATCGCCATTCGTTAGAGCCCCTGTTGTATCTGTGACCCGGAGATTAACAGGTACATGACCTTTCTCTCGGCTGTCTCTAGTGGCGAAAATCACATAATTGTCAATAAAAATAACATCATCTGCTTTTTCATATTCCCCCTTCTCTGGATTATATGCCAATGGGGCATAATAGTATGGATCAATGACATTATCCCCATAACTGTAGAATTCCATAATGCACCTTTGCGGCGATGCTCCAGTTACGTCTATCTCACCTATAGCATAAGCCTTCACCATAGGATGTTGGTTCACATCACGTCCTTCAATAAAAGCACATCTGGTTAGCCTGTTTACCGCAGACATCCTGAATGTTTGGACACTATTGGGGATTATTCCAGCACTATACGGCAATGTCAAACCATACATTCCTTCATTCTGTAACGACCCAATAAATCCTTGATGCGAATAAAATTTCTTGAAATCTGTGATTACAAAATCCGGAGGAAATGCAACTTTATTTGAATACGCAGTGGAAGGAATCGCCCAATACACCAAACTACAGAAATATGCGCTGTCGTTATACCGCATATAGTAGTTCGACCAACTGTTGTAATAATACCCAAACCTGCTGGCATCGCCAATCAATGTCGTCGAATGTGGGTTGAATACAGCTTGGGTACTCCATATCTGCGCTTGCACATCTTTCTTTAAACAAAGTGCAATGCAACATACAACTAAAACAATAAAAATCTTTTTCATAAATACTGGTTAATGTTTGTTTAATATCAATTATAACCCTTTAACGAAAAATGATTGTTTTTATTGTGCCACTAATAATATAAATCCCCTAAACGGACATAAAACACTAAAAACCAAACATATACAATATACACAACAACAATGCCTTGATTCTCAGCACCATAACCCTATCAACGACGTATCTTCTACCTATCAACTACCACCGTTCTTCGATAGTTCTTCGATCGTTCTTCGATCGTTCTTCGATTGTTCTTCGATTCGAATCGAAGAACGATCGAAGAACTATCGAAGAACTATCGAAGAACGGCCGGACTTGGGACGGACCTGAAGGGGGCAAAAGCAGTCTTTATGTGTAGGCGGCACAATATTTTACGCCCTGTGCCGTTAACATAAGTATGAAAGAAATCCCGTTTCTTGTTGCGGGCGACCGTGTGGCCCTATGCGCAACGGCGCGCAAGGTGAGCCCCGAGGAGATGCTCCCGGCGGTTAAAATGTTCGAGTCGTGGGGGCTGCAGGTGGTTGTGCCTGAAGGGCTTTACGAAAGCGATTGCCAGTTGGCCGGAAGCGACGCCCACCGAGCTGCGGTGTTGCAAGGGTTGCTCGACGATCCGTCGATACGTGCAATCTTCTGTTGCCGTGGTGGTTATGGTACCGTGCGTATCGTCGACAGGCTTGATTTCTCGCGTTTCAGGCAGCACCCCAAGTGGATTGTGGGATATAGCGACGTAACCGTACTCCACAGCCACATCCAGGCAACCCTGGGTTTGCCGACCCTTCATGCCACTATGCCGATCAACATAGGCGGAACGGAAACCCCGGCCACACGCACTATGCACGACTTCCTTTTCGGGATGAAAGGGAGTTTTGTGGATTATGAATGGTCCCCATCCGCGCTGAACCGCGCAGGGACGGCCTCCGGGCCGGTTGTGGGCGGCAACCTCTCGATTCTATATAGCCTCTGCGGCTCCTGCTCCAGGATTGACACGAGGGGGAAGATACTGCTTATCGAAGATTTGGACGAGTATCTGTACCATATCGACCGTATGATGCAGAACCTCAAGCGGAACGGTATGCTTGATGGATTGGCCGGATTGTTGGTGGGCGGGCTCACCGACATGCACGACAACGCGGTTCCCTTCGGCCGGACAGCGATGCAAATCGTGGCCGATGCGGTACATGAATACGACTTCCCCATCCTCTTCGACGCCCCATTCGGACATCTGGGCGACAGCAATTTGGCCCTCCCGTTGGGGATAAAATGCACCTTCGAGTCGTCCAATTCAAAAAAATGTCGTATCTTTGCACCTTGATATGCTGCTCGTACACGTACCGAAACTGACCAACCGGCTGGGATATACGCTCAATGTGCTGCTGAAACATGTGTTGCGCGTGGATTTCAGCATCACCACCAGCGAGGCCGACTTTCTGGCCTACGAAGGCATGCGTCTCTGCTATGGGCCGGGGAGGCTGGGCAACAGCGTGTTCGTGAAGAATTGCGACCTGCTGTCCGAGACCTCGATTGTCGACCAAGAGCCGCGTCCGTGGTGCGAAGATGGCCGGTGGAAGATGTTCCCCGTCTATGGGCGCGGTTTGGATTTCGACTTCGATTTGCTGGCCGCCACATTCTATATGGTGAGCCGCTACGAGGAGTATCTCCCTCATCGCGAGGATGCTCACGGCCGCTTTATGGCGCAGGACAGCATCGCCTATGAGCATGGTTTCCTCGACCAACCGGTGGTCGACCAATGGGCCGAAATGCTCAGGCGGCAGCTTAACGAGCGCTATCCCGACCAAAGCATCGCCCCACGGACTTACCATTTTGTGCAGACAGTAGATATCGATGCCGCTTGGTGTTATGCCCACAAAGGGGTGTTCCGCACGGTGGTGGGGACGTTGCGCGACCTGTTTGTGCGGCGCGACCTGCCCGAGGTGCGGCGCCGCTGGCGTGTGCTCTTCAATAAGGAACACGACCCGTTCGACACATTCGACTATATCATAGACCTCTACCGGAGGCGGCCTGGATCCAAACTGATATTCTTCGCCCTCGTCGCCGACTACGACCAATACGACAAGCCGTCCAACTACCTGAACCCTCATACCGGCGAATTGCTGAAGCACCTTGACGACTATGCCAGCATGGGCATCCATCCCGGCTATGGTGCTCTGGAAAACCCCGAGGCTGTGGACATAGAGACACGCCGGCTGGAGGGAATACTTCACCGCACGATATCGAAAGCGCGCTACCACTTCCTGCGACTGCGAATGCCGACAAGCTACAATACCTTGATACATGCCGGATTGACCGACGACTACACCATGGGTTATGCCGACACCGTCGGCTTCCGTGCCGGTATCAGTTCGCCGTACCCTTTCTATAACCTTGAGCGCGACCACGAGACAGAGCTGAAGATACACCCCTTCTGCGTGATGGACACCACATTGCAGAAGTATTTGAAGTTGAGCCCCGATGAAGCCATTGTGGCCTACCGCAAACTGATAGACGGCGTGCGTGCTGTGGGGGGCGATTTCTGCTGCATAATCCACAACCAGAACCTCTCCGAGCTGTTCGGCTGGGAAGGCTGGCGCCGAGTATACGAAAATATGGTGGATTATGCCAAACCTACAAAACCTAGATAAGCAATGATAAACTACAAAGAGAAACTTGAGCCGATACGCGCCTTCGTGTTCGACTTCGACGGCGTGATGACCGATGGGTCGGTATGGGTATACGCCGACCGCGAGACGGTTCGTTGTGGAAATATAAAAGACGGGTTTGCAGTGCAGTATGCCGTCAAGAAAGGCTATATTGTCGCTGTTATCTCCGGCGCCACATCGGCCAGTATCGACAACAGGATGCAGATGCTCGGCGTTGACCAATGCTACACCGGTTGCGGCGACAAGATACATACCTATAACGAGTTCCTTCAGCGAAACAACCTCACCGACAGCCAGGTGCTCTGTATGGGCGACGACCTTCCTGACTATCCAATCCTGCGGCGCGCCGGAGTGAGCGCCTGCCCAGCCGACGCTGCGGTGGAAATCAAGGAGATGGTAGATTATGTGTCGCTCTACAATGGCGGTCACGGATGTGTAAGGGATGTTATAGAGCAGGTACTGCGCCTGCATGGCGACTGGTTCCACGAAGACGCTGTGATATGGTAGCCTCACGCTCATCGACAATCTTTGTGCTACGTGCTGTGCTATTGTGCGTTGCGATGTCGGCCTCAGTCGTTGCGGCTCAGGTGTTCCCTATAACCGACACCGTTACCGAATACCGCCACAAAGGCACTTACTATCACGACAAGTTTGAGGGGCGGAAAACTGCCAGCGGCGAGATTTTCGACCAGAACGGATTCACTGCCGCCCATTGGAAAATCAAGATGGGAACCTATGTATTGGTGACCAACGAGAACAGCGGATTACAAGTGATTGTGAAAATCAACGACCGCTGTCCAAAACATGGTGTGCTCGACCTCAGTCACCGTGCAGCAACCGCCATCGGAATCAAAGGGTGTCAGCCGGTCAGATTGAGGCTGCTGCCCGAAGGCTATGAAGAGCGATGTCTGGCTCAGGACGAACGTTTCGACTC
The DNA here is from genome assembly GCA_900321975.1 of uncultured Bacteroidales bacterium. Lineage (GTDB taxonomy): Bacteria > Bacteroidota > Bacteroidia > Bacteroidales > P3 > Colimorpha. The sequence goes on along the minus strand of ONYC01000095.1, from coordinate 17,740 downwards.
GGTATATTCACGTCTCAATCCGGCTCCGAAAACAGAGGTTAAGGAGACAACTCCTACCGCTCCCGAACATAAGGCTGTGGTGTCAAATACGGCCAAGACTCCCCGTACCGTCCAGCACGACGAGGACTGCCAGCGTATAATACTCGGAACGGTGCCCAACCATGCTGAAGCATACAGCATGATCAGAATGCTGCCCGATATCTACCAGGAGCGAGCTTCGGTCGAGACCATAGAGGAAGATGGGACGCTGATGGTATACCTCGATTTGCGTCTGCACCGCCCGAAAGCAGAGGAACTGTGCCGTGCGTTGAAACGCAATTTCCCTGGAGTAAAATTGACCTCGTGCCAATGATACCGCCGTTCGTCAAGTTGCTGTTTTGGCGTTGAAATCCACCTTGCACAAAGGTGCTTTTTTAATTTTTTTTTAATTTTTTTTCAACTTTTTTGTTTTATTTAAAATATTATTGCTATCTTTGCATATTCAAATGCGATTGCATTTTCGCATGAGAAATGACCGTATAGAAACTAATAATATACTAAAATACAAGCTGTTGTGGCTATTTTAAACCGACAGAACAACCCGAGCAGAATGTCAAAAATAGTGCTATTTTTGGCTTCAATGATGCTGTTTTTGTCTGCCGCCAACGCTCAAAATGAGGGTCAGTACACCCATTTCATGTTCAACCGCCTTAGCTACAACCCCGCCTATGCTGGTAGTTCGGGCAACATATCCCTCACAGCACTTTACCGCAACCAGTGGCTCGGCCTCAGCCTGCAGGCCCCGACGGGCGTGAGCGAGGCTGGTTCGACGCCCACCAACATACTGTTCAGCTTCGATATGCCGGTATCTTGGCTGCACGGCGGTATCGGATTGAACTTCAACTCAGAAAAGGTCGGTTACCACGACAATCTCAATATGGCCCTCGATTATGCATTCCGCATCTTCTGGGGTCCGGGCAATCTGGCTGCCGCCATCGAAGTCGATCTCTATAACTACAAGTTCAACACTGAATATCTGCGTGGTTCTGACGACCTTGACGGTGATCCTACGTCCTCGTCGAGTGCATCCAGCGACCCGTTGGTCAACAGCAGCGCCACGTCCGACTTCCTGATTGATTTTTCCACGGGCCTTTATTATCAGGTGCCAGGTTTGTGGTATGTGAGCCTCTCGGCCAAGAACCTGCTGGGTTCGAAGAGCGAGTCGTTCAACTTCCACAATGTGCGTACATACTATTTGATGGCTGGTTATGAATACCGCTTCCCCTACAATCCGTCGATAACCCTCAAACCGTCGATGCTTGTCAAGACCGCCGAGTTCTCGGTGTTCCAGGCCGACTTCGCCTGCTTGGTTGACTATGAGAATATCTTCTGGGGCGGCTTGGGCTACCGCTGGGGTGATTCTTTCAATATCCTTGCGGGTGTCAACTTCCTGAAATATATGCGCGTGGGTGTGGCTTACGACCTGACCACCTCGAAGATGGGCTTTGGCAACGGACGCAGTATCGGTTCTGCTGAGTTCTTCCTCAACGGAAGCTTCCAGATTAATGTTCCAAAGCGTCCGCCGACGGTGTCGAGGAATACTATCCATTTGTATTAAAAAGTATTAAAAACAATATAATAGCGAAACAAAAAGAAAACATACACGTTAAAGGAATAAAATAAATCGTAGAAATATGAAGAAGCTGTTTTTCATCCTCGCCGTTTCGGCAACCATCCTTTACGGTTGCGGCTCGTCCAACCAAGGCGAGCTCGTCGGCATCAACGATCGCCCCTACTTTGAGGATATCGACCTCAAGGGCATGGTCTTCATCAACCAGGGCAACTACACTATGGGTTCCGGTGTGCAGAACATCACCTATGGCGACGCCACCACCACCCAGCCCCGCAAGATGCAGATCGCTTCGTTCTTCATGGACGAAACGGAAATCACTAACAACGAGTATCGCCAGTTTGTCGATGCAGTGCGCGACTCTGTGGCTCGCCGCATCCTGGCCGAGGCAGGTATCGATGGTTTCCAGATTGAAGAAGACGAGTATGGTGAGCCTCTCGATCCCCCGATCCTGAACCGCAAGGCAAAGATCGACTATAAGGATGCCGATGTGCGTCAGGCCCTTATCGACGGAGGTTATTATCTGATCGATATCAACCACCGCCGCGTGCTGGATGTCTCTAAAATGAATTATGAATATTATTATATAGATTATACTAACGTTGCTCAGAAGGAGAACGGCGTCAACGCCAAAGCCGAACACCGTGGCACCAGCTTCGCTGTCCGCCCCAAAGGTCTCAACAACCGCTCTTCCCAGATTCAGCGTGAGTATATCAATATCTATCCCGACACCCTGTGCTGGGTCCACGATTATGCTTACAGCATGAATGAGGACTTTACCCGCAGCTATTTCTCGTCGCCCGCCTACGACAACTATCCTGTGGTCGGTGTCAGCTGGCGTCAGGCCAAGGCTTTCTGTGTGTGGCGTTCGAATATGCTCAACCAGTACCTCGAGAGCATCGACTATACTATCCTCAACGACTTCCGTCTGCCCACCGAGAGCGAGTGGGAGTTCGCAGCCCGCGGAGGTATTGCCAGCCAGAGCTATCCTTGGGGTGGCCCCTATGTGCGTAATCCAAATGGTTGCTTCCTCGCCAACTACGAGCCCCTCAAGGGCGCTTTCGACGATGACGGTGGTGTGAAGACCCTTATGGTCGGTCACTATGCCCCCAACGACTATGGTCTGTATGATATGGCCGGCAATGTCAGCGAGTGGTGCCTCGACGCCTACAACGAATCTACCTATCAGGTGGCCAATGCTATGACTCCGTACTACAACTATGACGCCAAGGATGACGATCCTCTCGCCATGAAGCGTAAAGTGGTCCGTGGTGGCAGCTGGAAGGATCAGAAGTACTTCATCCAGGTCCAGACCCGTACTTACGAGTTCATGGACACCGCAAAGTGCTATATCGGTTTCCGCTGCGTCCAGCCTTATCTGGGCCGTGTCAAGGGCGACAACCTCCGCACCGCATCCAACGTGGCCCGTTAAGCCGGTGTAGAATGGCATAGAAAGAAATAACACAAAATATAAGCAAACACACAAAAAAACTGAAATTATGAGCTTCATTGACAATCTCGTTCGTAGTAAAGGCTACAAGACATTTATGGGCTACCTCTATGGTTGGGGTGCCGCCGTCGTTATCATTGGTGCATTGTTCAAAATCATGCACTGGCCGGGTGCCAACATCATGCTTATCGCTGGTATGGGTACCGAGACTGTCATCTTCTTCCTCTCGGCTTTCGAACCGCCTCACAAAGAGTGGGACTGGAGCCTTGTCTATCCTGAACTTTCCGGTATGACTGAGGAAAACGCTATGGGTGAACCCCAGTATGACGAAGAGGGCAACCTTATCGAAGGTTCCAACCTCCCCGCTCAGGATCCTCTTACCTCCAAAATTGACAAGATGCTCGAAGAGGCCAATATCAGTTCCGAACTTATCGACCGTCTGGGTCAGGGTATGTCCAACCTCGCCGAGAGTGCCAATTCGATGAATAATATGGCCAGCGCCACTGCTGCAACCGACAAGTTTGTCAGCCAGATGGACGGCGTCGCCGACCAAGCAGGACGCCTGCTGCAAAGCATGCAGGGTGCCCCCGAGGCCGTCTCGACCCTCTCTACCATCTATCAAGAGACAGCTCAAGCCCTCAACGGCGATGTCTCGTATGTCGAAGAGATGAAGAAAATGTCCGCCAGCCTGAGCAGTATCAACGCTATGTACGAGATGCAGATCAACAATGCCTCCAACCAGATGAATATCAACAAGGAGTTCGACGAGAAGATGAACACTATGATTGCCAACTTCGCTTCGTCGGTCGATGGTATCTCGAAGTACAAAGAGCAGGTTGATGCCCTTACCCGCAAGGTTGCCGAACTTAACAATGTCTACGGCAATATGCTTGCCGCTATGCAGACCCGTCTTTAATCCACTGCACGTGTAACTAACTCTACGTGTAACTAAAAAGGAAAGGAATAGACAATGGGTGCAACGAACTGTCCGGAAACCCCGCGACAAAAGATGATTACAATGATGTACCTCGTGTACACCGCCATGTTGGCTCTCAATGTGTCGGCACAGGTCGTCGATGGTTTCAAGACTGTCGGTTCGGCTATGACCAAGAGCAATGAGAACCTACAGGTGAAACTCGATGATACATACGCTAATTTCGAGGCCGCTCTTGCCAACAGTCAGGACAAAGTGCAGGCCGACTACGACAAGGCTCAGGAGGTCCGCAGACTTTCTGCCGAGCTTGGTGCATATATTGATAGCCTTCAGTATGTGCTGATGGCTAAAATCAACCCTACCGCTGAGATTCATCCTAATCCTAAGAACCCCAAGGAAAGTATCAAAATGAGTGTTGTCAATCCCGACAAGTCACCCAATTTCGACAGTATTAGGAAGGCAATTGCTATAGATGGGTTTCGTTGGCTGAAGATGGATGAGTTGCACGAAAGTACAAACCTCTTCGCCAAGGAGAAGGCTGGTAAGGGTCCTGAATTGAAAGAGAAAATCCTTGAATACAAACGCAAAGTCCGTGAAATCCTCGGCGAGGATTCTTCAAACGTCAATATCGCATTGAATGTTGATAGTCTTCTCACCCCAGACAACAAGCTCGAAGCTTGGGAGGTTGTTAACTTCGAGGAGGTCGTTTCCGGTTCCTCGTTGGTGACGCTCACCCGTCTGCGTGCGGAAACTATGAACACTGAGTTCGATGCCGTCAATATGCTTTATAAGCACGTTAATAAAGGTGACTTCAAGTTCGACCAGGTGCGTATGATTTCCCGTCCGAAGTCGAGCTATATTATCCAGGGTGGTGTCTACGAGACCGATGTCAACGTGGCTGCATACGACTCGCATCAGGAGTTCACTGCCACTATCAACGGTCAGCAGCTGCACAGCAACGACAGTGGTTCTGTCCATTATCGTGTTGTCTGCAACAATGTAGGTCTGCAAAAGGTTAACGGTACTGCTTACGTTTCCAACCCCGATGGTGGTGTGAAGGAGTATCCTATCAGCGACAGCTATTTTGTGGCCAAACCTGTGGCTGTTGTCTCACTCGACAATATGCAGGTGCTCTATGCCGGTATCGAGAACCCCATCACAGCTTCCGTACCTGGTGTGGACAGTCGTAATATCAAGGTCTCGATTTCTGAAGGACAAGGCAAACTCAACGCGGCCGAGGGCGATGGTAAGTTTATGCTCACTCCTGCTATGGGTTGCAAGAAGATTGTCCTTAGCGTTGATGCCAATATTGATAAGGGTACCCAGCATATGGGTTCGCCTGTGTTCAAGGTCAAGACCATTCCCGCACCTCTTATCACTGTGGGTGGTCTCCGCGACGGAGCAAAGGCATCGCGCAGCAGTCTCGCTTCCGGTGTTAAGGTTGCTGCCCGTGCTGCCGAAGGCTTCGACTTCAAGATTCCGAAAGGATCTATCCGTGTTATGAGCCTTGAAATCTATGTTGGAAACAAGGGCTTTACGTGCAATGGTGATACTTTCGAAGCTGACGCTCTGTCTGCCATCAAGCGTGCTAACCGTGGCGACAAGGTGTATGTAACAGCCCAGGTGATGATGCCCGATGGCAAGCCCCAGCCGGCCAACTGTGTCATTACCCTCAATAAGTAATCATCAGACGATTGAAACCCTCAATTAGTTAGAATATAAACATAAAGATTAACAATATGAAAAAGGTTCTCTTAAGCATTTTCGCCGTGGTGGCTTTCGCAATGGCTGCCAATGCGCAGAGTGTTATTGATGCCGACGACGGCCGCAACCCTAACGACTTCTACCAGCAGGGTATTGTAGTCGGAAAGAAGGCTATGCCTTATCCCTTCCTACGCGAGAGCGATGTGGTTTGGCGTACAACCATCTGGCGTAAGATTGACTTCAACGAGAGTTTCAATCAGTTCTTCTACTTCCCCTATGAAGCCGAGAAAAACACTCAGGGCCGTATCAATCTTGTAAACCTTATCCTCCAGGCTGTCAATAATGGTGCCTTCGAGATTTATGAGGACGATGATATGAAGATTCCTCAGGATGTTGAAACCGCACTGCGTCAGACTATGAGTGTCTCCACCAAGGAGAACGAGGTGGGCGAGGATGAATGGGGTGAACCCATCATCCAGATTGACACTATCCGTGACCCTCTGGATGCTGCCTCTGTGAAGATGGCTCAGCTCAAGGAGTTCTGGTATATTGACAAGCAGGATACTCGCCAGAAAGTGCGTATCGTTGGTCTTTCGTTCCAGTATACTAAGGACGTTATTAAGGCTGGTAACGCGGATACTCAGACCGACTGGACCTTCTGGGTGCCGATGGATTTTATGACTGTCCGTCAGGTTCTCGTCAATGCAAACGCTTATGACGAAACCAATGATGTTGCTGAGCGTTCTTATGACGACATCTTTGTGCAACGTTACTTCGACAGTTATGTAACCCGTGAGTCGAACACTCACAACCGTTCCATCACCGACTATCTTACAGGTGTGGATGCAATCTATGAATCTCAGATGATTGAAGAGAAGATTTTCGACATCGAGAGCGATATGTGGGAATACTAAAATTGTTTTATATTTTAGTGAATTAAAAATAAAAAGGAGTTGAGAGCATTGCTCTTGGCTCCTTTTTTGTTTTGATGAAGAGGCTGCCGTTCATAGTAATTCTGCTTCTGTCGATGTTCGCTGCTGCTCAGGTGGACGAGGGTGCATTGTGGGGCAAAGGTATGAATTCGCAGCAGGCTCCTATGCCATATCCGTTCCTTCGTGAGAGCGATGTCGTGTGGTCGACAACGTTGTGGAAGACTATCGACTTGAACGAAGCGTTCAACCAATATATTTATTTCCCTATCGACACATTCCGTGCAGACGATCGCAAGCCTTTGTCGTATGTTATTTGGGATGCCGTTGTAGCAGGCGAGATACCTATCTATGAGGATGATGATTTGAAAGTACCGCTCGACAACGCTCTTTTTGTGGAGCAATACACCAAAGCCGATACGGTACGGCTCGAGATAGGCTACGACGATGACGACAATGAATTGTACGAGTACTCTATCAGACCGCGTAATTTCGACGCCTATGATGTCAAATGGTATGCTTTGCGGGAGGTATGGTTTATAGGCAAGGCAGACACCCGTCAGGATTCTCGCCGGATAGCGTTGGCTCCGGTAAAGAATACCTATCGTAAGTTCGGCGACGACGAAGAAGGGATTTATCTCGGCCGTATACCCATATTTTGGATACCGATGCAGAATCCTGCTGTCAGGAGAGTTTTGTCGCAGCATACGGCATATACCGACGGCTTCAACAGCGCTCTGCAGCCTTCGTGGGATTATGTATTTGTATCTCAGATGTACAGCGCTTATGTAACTCGCGAGAGCAACCGTTACCTGCGCGAGGTAACAAGATACCTTACCGGTATTGACGCCATTCTCGAGGCCGAAGCCATAGAGGAGAAGGTTTTTGAGATTGGCGACGATATGTGGGAATATTAGTTTCCGGCAATCACCGTTTTCACAGCCAGCAACCTGTCGGCGCGGTCGGCGGGCGAGCGATAGTATGCGCTGATGCTATAAGTGTTCTGCGTTTCGCGGTGGTCGCCCTCGATTTGTGCGGTTTCGGCCTGGGTGGAGCGAACCGGAAGGTATAGCAGCTGGTAGGCATAGTAGCCTTGTTTCAACAGCAACCGCTTGGTATATGCTTTGTACTGCGTGTTATACTCCATACGTGAGCCTTCGTCAAACCTCCAGTCGGTCAGCGCGCCGACAATATGTATGGAGCCTCCAAGCAGGGGTGTGTCCATCGGAAGGCTGATATTCACCCATACGTAGTCGGCTTCCAATGTCTTGTTCTGGCGGTCCCACACATTCACTTTCATTCCTCCGTTCAGAGCGGCATCCCTCGTGTAATGTTTCCTCGAACGGTTCTCGCAGGGTGTGATTATGGCAAATGTCTCGCCACCATAACGTTCCACACGCTGGACGTTGTACATCGGTGTCCTCAGGTTGCTGAGGTCGAAGAACCTGAAGGTGTTGCCGCCGTCGAAGATGTTCTCCTGGCGGTGCCGGTAGGCGAGGGCTCCACCATCGTATCCGCTGAACCGTAGCTCACGCCGGTTGTCCAGTCGCCCGTTTTGCTGGGCGATGATGTTGAGGTATTGTTGGTTGAGCATAATGCCTGCAGTACCTGGTATCGCTTCTATATATGCGTCTACCTCCTGCCTCCGGTATAGGTCCGTACCGTCATAGGGTAGGGTGCACTCTGCTGTAAGCTTCACCGACTGCTCGGTTACCCGGAAGCGGCGCGTGAGCAATATACTGTCAGGCTCGTCCTCAAGGCTGACGGATAGCAGATAGTTGCCCGAATAGATAAAGCGTGCGCCCATCGACGGGAATGTAAGCGTGTAATGTATGTAGGGTGTCAAGGTGGTGAACGAGAAGTCGTAGTTGTCGATTGGCCCGCTTTCGAAACCTTGGATAAAGTCGTATGGCTCCAAATCGTCGATGTGCCAGTTGGCGTCGCAATGTTTTATTGTCCACCGCATCGTCTCCGGCTGCTCGGCAAGTATGTCGAACTGGAGCGACAGCTGATGTACCGATTCCTCGATTGAAAGCAGCGGCTCCTCCAGGTCGCTGCCCGGACGACTCAGTATCACGGTCTTTACGTCGTTGCGCCATATTGAATCAACGGCAACCCATTGCGCCCGGCATATCGTCGTTATTGTCAGGCAGATGAGGATGATCGTTGTTTTTTTCATATTGCAAAGATACGCAAAAAAAACATATACGGCTGAAAAATAACACACTTTTACGCGTATATGAAAAAAAATGTGTATCTTTGCATTTTGAAAAAATTGATGAAAATGATGAAGAAAATAGCACTTTTGATTGCTGTTGTTGCAGTTTCGGCAATGGCTAACGCACAGATTGTCGTTGGTTTGCAAGGCGGTTTCTATCAGCAGGGTTTTGTCGACGAAATGTTCGATACGGTGTATAACGACGGTGCAACTCAGCTCGCCCGGGGCCGAATGACCTCCACCGAGCTCACTTCCACCACAACCAACTGGCTCGCCGGCTTGCAGATCGGCTACCAGATCACACCGAAACTCTATGCCGGTGTTATGGGCGGTTTCATCAGCCTCTCGTCCGAGCGCAACCTCCTCCGCGACTCGATCCTTGTCGACGACCGCGCCCACAGCGATTATGTCGGTATGTGGATGCCGATCGACAACCACCTCTTCACTTGGGACCGCACCGGTTGGCGGGTGTCTCCGGTGGTGCGCTACGAGTTTGCCAAATACGGCAACATGCACTTCAATATGATGCTTCAGGGAACCATCCAGTCGTTGGGATATACCACTATGCATGAGTATTACAACAAGCCTTTCGACGGTGGCGAACTGGAAGATTTCGACCCGATTGTGGACAGCGTCAGCAATTTCACATGGGGCGTTAGCCTCCGCCCGACTCTGGTTTATGAGTTCTCGCGCCATCTCAGCGCCGAGCTTTCTCTCGACTTCCTCAGCGTCGGTTACGTATCCGACACCCGCAATGTCGACGGCAGCGCCTCCGAGGAATATATTGTCAGCAGCATCGCCCACACCCATGTAACCCCGCCGCACAAAGAGACAACCTCGACGTTATACGCCGGTCTCAACACCCTTATGGAGACCCTCCGTTGGGAGAGCCCGATGCTCCGACTGGGATTCAACTGGAAGTTTTAACCGAATAATATACTCCTGATTTATGTTTACGCAGGAACAGGGTCTCTATGTCGCTCATTGCGACGAGGGACCTCTTAGCATCGTAGGCCGTATGGCCAACCGTCACGGTCTCATCGCCGGTGCCACCGGTACGGGCAAAACCGTAACCCTTCAGGTGATGGCCGAAACCTTCTCGCAGGCCGGAGTGCCGTGCTTTATGGCCGATATGAAGGGCGACCTCAGCGGTATCAGCCAGGCTGGCCAGATGAGCGGCTTTATCGAGAAGCGTAAAGACGCTTTCGGAGTCCCCAATCCCCAGTTTTCGGCCTGCCCGGTGCGGTTCTTCGACGTGTTCGGCGAGCAGGGGCATCCCATACGCGCTACCGTCAGCCAGATGGGGCCGCAGCTCCTTTCCCGCCTACTGGGCCTCAACGAGACACAGGACGGCGTGCTCAATATCGTGTTCCGCATTGCCGACGAGCGCGGATTGATGATCCTAGATATGAAGGATTTGCGTGCAATGCTCGACTATGTTGCAAAGCATGCTAAGGAGTATACAACCCAGTACGGCAATATCTCGACCGCCACCGTTGGCGCTATCCAGCGTTCACTCCTGCAACTCGACAATCAGGGAGCCGACCGTTTCTTCGGCGAGCCGAGTTTCGACATCATGGATCTCCTGCAGGTTGAGAATGGTCGAGGAGTGATGAACGTGCTGGCTGCCGACCGCCTTATGATGCAGCCGAAGCTCTACAGCACTTTCCTTTTGTGGCTTCTCAGCGAGTTGTACAGCACTCTTCCCGAAGTGGGCGACCAGGATTTGCCGCGTCTTGTCTTCTTCTTCGACGAAGCCCACATGCTCTTCGAGGACACCTCGAAAGCGCTTGTCGACAAGATCGAGCAGGTTATCCGCCTCATCCGCTCCAAGGGTGTCGGTATCTACTTCATCACCCAGAACCCCACCGATATTCCCGACAATATTCTCGGCCAGCTGGGCAACCGCGTCCAGCACGCCCTTCGTGCCTATACCCCGAAGGACCAGAAGGCTGTGCGCAGTGCTGCGGAGACATTCCGCACCAATCCTGCTTTCAAGACCGACGAGGTTATCATGAACCTCGAAACGGGCGAAGCTCTCGTCAGTTTCCTCGACGAGAAGGGCGCCCCTTCGATGGTGCAGCGGGCCAAGATTCTTTTCCCACTCTCCCAAATCGGCGCCATCACCCCCGACCAGCGTTCCGCCATTATGCGGAGCAGCCGTCTGATGGGCAAGTACGACACGATGGTCGACCGCGAAAGCGCTTTCGAAATGCTTATCAAAGAGGCTGAAGATGCGGCTGTGGTCGCCACCAACCAGGAATCGTCCGTTCCCGAAACCCGCAGCGAAAAGCCCGCCAAGAAGAAATCCGGCGTAGGTTCGAAGGTCCTCAAGGCTGTTATCACCGCCGTGACGGCTACGGTTGCAACCTCGATAGGTACCGCCGCCAGCGATGCCATCAGCGGCAAGAAGACCAAGAGCCGCACTTCGACGGGTCAGAAGATAGTGAAAAACACCACTTCGGCCGCCACCCGCACCATCACCCGCGAGCTTACCCGCAGCATTCTGGGCAACCTGATCAAGTAGAATCAGCCTGAATCGGCCGTAGAGAGCCGCTATTTTACACCGAAATCGATATACGGCAGCAGCCGTTCCAGCGTGCTGTCGGCCATTGAGGGCACCGCGCGGAGGTCGTCTGCCGTGCGGAATGTCTGCCCTTTGTCCCGCAGGCGGATGATGTCCCGTGCCTGATAGTATTCTATGTATGGGTGGCGGATGAGCTGCTTCAGCCCGATGCTGTTTATTTCTATGCGGCGAATGCTGGTGGTGTCGATGGTCAGATGCGGCTCCAAGTCGGCGACCAGCTTCGGGGTGATTCCATAGACTTCAAGCAGTTGCCCCGTGTTTCTGAAACCGCCGAGCCGTTCGCGGTAGCGTGTTATCCGACGGGCTCTTTCGGCCCCTATGCCGTAAAGGAGCTGCAAGGTGGTTGTATCGGCCGAATTCAGTTCGACCACAAGAGGTTGCCTCCGTGCGGGACGCACGCTGTCGTAGGCTGACTGGGAATTGTCCTGTCTTGCAGTAGAATTGGTCCAACTGGCTCTCGCGTAGCGAGTTGTATGGTCTTTGCTCTTCTTTTGGTATACCGAATCTTCTTTTTGCTTCAAATTTGCCATGATGGCAAGGGCCGAATCGGCTTTTTCCTCCCTGCTGCCACCCCTGTTCTTCATAAAAAAAGTTATACCGGCAAACAACAGCAAGAGTATTGAAACCCAAACGATTCCGACTATCTGCGAGTGGGTCGGGCGTTTGCTTTCTTCATCTTTTTTTAAGAAAAATTTTGCCATATCGTATAAAAGTTGTACTTTTGCATCCGCTTTCGCCAGAAAATGTGTACGGATACACAGGCAAAGCGAGTGATCTTTCAATGGTCTGTTAGCTCAGTTGGTTCAGAGCGCTTCCTTCACACGGAAGAGGTCGAGAGTTCGAATCTCCCACAGACCACCGCAAGCCTCCCGACGGAGGCTTTTTTTATTATCCGAAGTCGTTGCTTCCCAAGTCTTTTTTACGGCGCATGACCGATGCGGCGGGCTCTTGCTGTGTGGTTGGGCCGAATGGGCGTGCCGTCGTTTCTCCGCCGTTCAGCACCGTGTTTTCTATGTCTTGATTTTGAGCTGTTTCCGAGCTGTATTCCACCTCGGGGCTTCCGACGTAGGTGCTTTCGCTCCATCCGCCGAGTTCCGATTCCACCATCAACCAGGCGTGCATCTGGTGTCCGGCGTAATTGTCGGGCAACGAGAGCGATATGCGCCTCTCGCGACGGTATACGGCTGTGGTCAGGAACCCTTTGCCGAGATCGGGCACGTAGACATAAAGGAACACCTTGTCGAAGGCGCGCCCTGTCCCGCGTGCGAAGTTGACAGTCAGCACGTTATCCTCGTCGAGGGTCATCCCTTCGGCCGCAACCCCCTGGGCGTCGCCGATGCTCAGCCGCAACGACTGGTAATCCACCGCCAGTTGGCCGTCGGCATACCCGAAAGCGTGCTGGTTCTCCTTGACAAAGAGGTTGTAAGCCGTCATCCCGTTCTTGCGCGCAAGGTCGGTCAGCGTCTCGTTGACAACCCATCTCATCTTTGCCGCGAGCTGGACTTCCTGTTTGAACATATCGCGGTGTTCCACCTGTGCCGGAGTGCGGGGATTCTTCGCATCCTTGCGGTACGAGCGCACGCACCAGATCCCGTTCCATGTGTATCCCACGCCGGTCCCGAGTTTCCCGGTGAAAGGCCCCATATAACCTGCTGTAATCTTCGCCATAAGCTGCTTTTTATTATTTATTTTATACTTGTGATAACGTTATGTTCTAAATATTATTGCCTACTAAACTAAATTTTTATAAAACGATGATAAAAGGAGGAGTAGGAGGGGAGTAAGAGAAGGTCTGTCTTAATATCTGACTTACAGGGTGGTCTATTGAGTTTGTTCCTGCCCTTCTGGCGAGTTTTTTTCTCTGGGCAGTAGCCGTCTTGTCAGCATTGCCTGACTGGCACCGGGCAAAAAATGTACCGGCAGCGGGTTCTCGCCTGAGAATATTGCTGTCGAAGTGGCCGTAGAGCAAAATTTTTTTTAACATTCATATGGGCGTAATGCATTAAGGAATAGATTGTTCGTGCTGGATGCTGTCGCAGGAAGTAGTAGGGAGATGCTTTTATTTTACGATATTATAAAAAGAAATCGTAACTTTGCAGTTACTATATCGGAACCTTGAACGGTAGATAAATGGTATTCAAACAGCAACATAAATAAAATATCCTCAAAATGATAAAAGTTGGAATTATTGGATGCGGCTTTGTTGGGGGTGCGTTGAAAGACTGGCTGGAGCACAACAATCCGGAGTGCAAACTCTTCATAAGCGACCCTGCGAAGGGCTACAACGACGATCTGGGCAAGATTGAAATCGCTTTCCTTCAGATCCATGTCCCCACCGAGGACGACGGGACGCAGGATCTGAGCCTCATGACGGAGTTGATCGCCAACCTTCCCGATGTGCCGGTATTTGTCCGCACCACAATCCTTCCCGGCAGCAGCGAACGGCTCAGCCGCGCGACAGGCCACCGGGTGTATTATATGCCCGAGTTCCTTTCGGAGCGCACATATATAGAGGATTTCAAGAAACAGACAATGGTCTTCACCGGTGAGCACGAGCTGCTTACGAGGATTTTCGTGGGCAAGAAGTTTACCGTGATGACCCCCTTCGAGGCCGAGCTCACCAAGTATATGCACAATGTGTTCGGTGCCTACAAGGTTACCTATTTCAACGCCTGCCGCGAATATTGCGAGCAGATGGGAGCCGACTGGCGCAAGGTGCACACGGGTGTGCTCCTCTCGGGCTACATCAACGACACCCACACCTATGTCCCCGGTCCCGACGGCAAGTACGGCTACGGGGGCAAGTGCTTCCCCAAGGATGTGAACGCGTTCGCCAAAATGACCGAGGGCACCCCCTTGGGAACCCTCCTGGAGCACCTCCACGAGCTCAACGTCCATTTCCGCGGCGTCGAGGAACATATTTAAATCTCTGCAACAAAGTTATGAATATACAATCCACTCCCGTGCTGCTGCTGACGGGGTATCTGGGCAGCGGCAAAACGACACTCCTCAACCGGATACTGAACAACAAACGCGGCATCCGCTTCGCCGTGATCGTCAACGATATAGGCGAGGTGAACATAGACGCCGACCTTATCGAAAAGGGCGGAATCGTCGGCCAGAAGGAAGAAAGCCTCGTGGCCCTGCAGAACGGGTGCATCTGCTGCACGCTGAAGATGGACCTCGTCGAGCAGCTGCGCGATATCACCAGCCAGCGCCGGTTCGACTATATCGTCATCGAGGCCAGCGGCATCTGCGAACCAGAACCCATCGCACAGACCATCTGCTCCATCCCGACTATGGGGCCGGAGTATGTCAAAGACGGAATACCGGTGGTCGACAGCATAGTTACAGTCGTCGATGCATTGCGGATGAAAGACGAGTTCGGCAGTGGCAAGAACCTCCTCAAACCAGGCCTGGCCGAGGACGATATCGAGAATCTCGTCATCCAGCAGATAGAGTTCTGCAACATCATCCTCCTGAACAAAGCCTCCGAAGTGGCTCCCGACGAGCTGGGCCGCATCCGCGAGATTATCCGCGCCATACAGCCAAAAGCCGAAATCATCGACTGCGACTACTGCGACATCGACTTCAGCAAGATACTCTATACCGGCATGTTCGATTTCGACAAGGTGGCGACCTCCGCCGCGTGGATCGACCAGATAGAGAACCATCACGACGATGATGACGATGACGACGACGATGAGCACGACCACGAGCATCATCACCACGAGCATCACGACCACGAACACCATCATCACGACCACGACGAGGGTGAGGCCGAGGAATACGGCATCGGCACCTTCGTCTACTACCGCCGCGAGCCGATGAACCTGGGCCGTTTCGACGAGTTTGTGGCACGCCGCTGGCCCAACAGCATCATCAGGGCAAAGGGCGTCTGCTGGTTCCTCTCCGAACCCGACACCTGCTACATCTTCGAGCAGGCCGGTAAACAGGTCTCCCTGCGCGACGCCGGACAATGGTACGCCACAATGCCCGACGACGAGCTGCTCGACTTCATGCGCCGCAATCCCGACCTGCAGCGCGACTGGGACGACACCTATGGCGACCGTATGCAGAAGCTTGTCTTCATCGGCCAGCATCTCGATCGCGAGGCTATTACCGCCGCCCTCGACGAGTGCCTGTCGAAGTCGTATTGAAATATGTGAAAACTGGTTAAGATGGCCAATTTGAGGTTCCGTTTTGCGACGGCAAAAGAGCGGCCGGTCGAAAGCCGCCAGGAGTCCAAGGAATATGGCGACCTGGGCGAGCAGATGGCCTCGCGCTACCTGGAGGATCAAGGATATGTCATCCTGGGCCGCAACTACCGCAACGGACACAAGGAGGTGGACATCATCGCTCTGGACCGCGACGAATTGGCCGTCGTCGAGGTGAAAACCCGCACAAGGGAGGATCACATGGCGGCCGAGCAGGCTGTCGACCACCGGAAGCGGCAGAATATCATCCGTGCTGCCAACAGCTTTATTCGCCGCAACCACCGGACCGAACCTGTGCGGTTCGACATCATCGCCATCATAGGAGCCGGTCCCAACGCCCAAGTCCGCCACACAAAGAACGCCTTCAGCGCGATGAGCTTCTGATAAGCAAATCAAGCCGGCGTATCAAAATAATTTTTGTCGTGTGGAAGAAATTGCGTATCTTTGCACCTTAAAAGCAACAACAATAAAACAAATATGATTATGAAAGACATAATGCCTGTAAGCGGACAATTCGCAATGCCCGAGTTGGGTTACGATAACTTGGGTGACATCATCAGCAAGGAAACCCTCTCGTTCCATTACGGCAAGCACTTGAAAGCCTATGTGGACAACCTCAACAAATTGCTGCCAGGCAGCGGGTTGGAGGGAAAGTCGCTCGTCGAGGTGGTGAAGAAGGCCGAGGGAGGCATGTTTAATAATGCCGGCCAGGTGCTGAACCACACAATGTACTTCGAGCAGTTCAGCAACAGTCCCCGCCAGATGGGTGCGAAACTGAAAGGAATGTTGGAACGCGACTTCGGCAGCGTGGATGCTTTCAAGAAAGAGTTCGAGCAGAAGGGCACAACGCTCTTCGGCAGCGGCTGGGTGTGGCTCTCGATGGATAAGGACGGCAAACTGGTCATCACACAGCAGAAGAACGCCGAAAACCCCGTCACTATGGGCCTTACGCCCCTGCTGACCTTCGACGTGTGGGAGCACGCCTACTACCTCGACTACCAAAACCGCCGCGCCGACCACCTCGCAGCCCTCTGGCAAATCGTAGATTGGACGGTGATTGAGAGTCGCTTGTGAACATAGTGTGATAGTTTGAGTAATGTTGGTTAAGACATATGGCAGTGCCATTCTTGGCGTCAACGCGCTGACGGTTACCGTTGAGGTGAATGTCAGCGACGGTGTCGGCTTCTTTATGGTCGGTCTGCCTGACAACGCCGTGAAGGAGAGCGCCCAGCGTATCTCGTCGGCTTTCGAGGTGTCGGGCTACCGCGTTCCCGGTAAGCATATTATTGTGAATATGGCCCCGGCGGATCTCAAGAAAGAGGGAACCGCTTACGACCTCACAATCGCTGTGGGCGTGCTTGGTGCGCTCGGCGAGGTCAAGTCGGACGATCTGGACAAATACATCATAATGGGCGAACTGGGTTTGGATGGCACTCTGCGCCCGATCAAAGGTGTGCTCCCCATAGCCATCGAAGCTCGCAAGTGCCAGTACAAAGGCATTATCGTCCCAGCCGAAAACGCCCGCGAAGCCGCCATCGTCAACAACCTTGAAGTCTATGGGGCCGAAACCCTCAAAGAGGTGGCCGACTTCCTCAACGGAGAAGGTACAATCGAGCAAACGGTGGTGGATACCCGCGCCGAGTTTGCCCGCTCGTTGAACAACTATGAATATGATTTCGCCGACGTAAAAGGCCAGGCTGTCGTGAAGCGTTGTCTCGAGATTGCTGCTGCCGGCGGGCATAATGCAATCATGATAGGCCCCCCTGGTAGCGGAAAGACCATGCTTGCCAAGCGTATGCCAGGTATCCTGCCGCCGTTGACCCTCGGCGAAAGCCTTGAAACTACACAGATACACTCTGTGGCGGGTCTTATGCGCAAAGAGGACTCGCTGATAGCGGTGCGTCCCTTCCGCGCGCCGCATCATACAATCTCAGACGTTGCCCTGGTCGGCGGAGGGGTAAACCCCAAGCCGGGCGAGATATCGCTTGCCCATAATGGTGTTTTATTCCTCGACGAACTACCGGAGTTCAAGAGAACTGTGCTGGAGGTGCTCAGACAGCCAATGGAGGAGCGTCGCGTAACCATATCGCGT
>ONYC01000093.1 GCA_900321975.1 uncultured Bacteroidales bacterium | reverse complement strand
TTCTTCGATTCGGATCGAAGAACAATCGAAGAACGATCGAAGAACGATCGAAGAACAATCGAAGAACGGTGGTAGTTGATAGGTAGAAGATAGGTAGAGGATAGGGTGAAATTGGTGATTATCAAGACCTTGCAGACGTTTAAGAGTAAAACACACATAACACACTGAGAAACTGCAGTTTAGAGTCGAAGCGAGCACTATTATATGGACAACGCGAAAGTTTTTTTATCGGGGAATGAAATTTTTTGTACCTTTGCAGTACTAAAAAAATAAACAACAGAAAGGAGAGACGATATGAAACGCATTGCAACACTAGCGATTATCCTGCTGATGGGCCTCACGGCATCGGCAAGTTCCATCCGCTACTTCACCGAAAGTCAGGCCGTCCGCACCGTGCGCTACCTCAACGCACAGAACGAGATGATGATCTACTGCGGCTACGAGTACGAACTCGAGACCTACGTGCTCATCAACGAAGTGTGGATGGAGCGGGTCAACTCGGCCTACTACGAGATCTGGGTCTTCGGCTTCGACGCCTACACGGGCGACGAAATCTACATGCCGCTCGACCTCGGTTGCGTATGGCTCTTCAGCGGCGGACGCATATACAACGCTGCACAGTACCTGCGGTTCCACGCCACGGTGCGTACACCGAACATCACATGGTATGTGCCGCAATACAACCCCTTCACCCGCATGATCCACCGCCCGGGCTACGTGCGCAGCTACCACTACGATATCCACCGCTACGGCTGGATGCCCCCCGCCTACCACTACGGTCCCGGCGTGCCTCCTCCCCCGCTGCCCCCCTACTACATGCGCCATCCCAACACTCCCGCCCCGCGTCCCAACAACACCTGGACCCCCGGATATGACCGCCCGGTGATCACCGCCCCCAGCGCCGAAGGCCGCACCGGCTCGTCGGGCCGCGTAACCACAGGCGCCCACAGCAGCCCCGCCTCGAGCGGCACACGCACCGGCAACGCCACCAACAGCCGCGGTACGGGCGAAGCCACCGGCTCGACCAGCAGCCGCAGCACGGGCACCGCCGCAGGCTCAACCTCGGGTCGCAGCACCGGAACCGCTTCGGGCTCAACCTCGAGCCGCAACACGGGCAGCGCAACCGGCTCGTCGTCAGGCCGCAGCACTAGCTCGACCGGCACCAGCAGCAGCCGCGGAACCGGCACCACTGCCGGCACCTCGACCTCCGGCTCCAGCCGCACCTCGGGCACCACCCCCACCCGCACTAACACCCGCGCCACCTCGTCGAGCACCCGCACCGGCAACAGCGAGGCCGCCGAAGCCCCGTCGACCGACAAGCCCAAAGCCACCACCACCCGTAGCACTGGAACCGCCACCCGTGGAACCGGCACTACCACCCGCAGCACCAGCACCACTACCCGCGGAACCGGCACCGCCACCCGCGGCACGGGCAGCACGCGCTCGAACATCAACTCCCGCTAACCCTAGCCGAACTATGATAAAGCCCAGCGAACTACCACTGGCAGCCGACGGCAGCCTATATCACATACACCTGACGAGAAGCACCTTGGCCGACAAGGTGCTTCTCGTTGGTGATCCCGACCGCGTGGATATGTTCAAGGAGATATTCGAAAGTGTGGACTTCGAATCGCGCAACCGCGAGTTGCACGCCCTCACCGGAACATATCACGGCACCCGTATGACCGCCCTATCGACCGGCATGGGATGCGACAACATCGATATCGTAATGACCGAACTCGATGCCGCCCTGCACCTGGACGAGCGGTCGGAGTGGGTCGAAAACACCGAACGCCACCTGCAACTGGTGCGCATCGGCACCAGCGGCTCGCTGCAAGCCGACATCGACTGCGGAAGCCATGTGGCATCGGCCTACGCCATCGGCCTCGACGGCCTGATGAACTACTACCGCGAGTGGACCTCCGGCAGCGGACGACTGGCCGACATGGAAGAGGCCTTCCTGCAGCACATGGGCCTTGACAACAAGCTGGCCCGCCCCTATTGCGTGCAGTGCAGCCCCCGACTGCTCGAAAAAGTCGGCTCCGGCATGCACCACGGCATCACCGCCACCGCTCCGGGATTCTACGGTCCCCAGGGACGCGCCGTGCGCCTGCACCCTTCGATTGCCGACCTGAACGAGAAACTGGCCTCGTTCGAATGGAAAACCGAAAGTGGGAAATGGAAAGTGACAAATCTCGAGATGGAGACTTCGGCCATATTCGGATTCAGCCGGATGCTTGGCCATGAAGCCCTTACCGTTTGCCTCATCATAGCCAACCGTCCCTGCGGCACCTTCCTCAACGACTACCACCCACAGATGCGCCGTCTGGTAGGCACCATTGTCGAACGCCTGGCGTAAAAACCGGCATAAAAAAAAGAAGGGGACCTCTTCGGTCCCCTTTCTTATTACTTCAGCCCTCGTGCCGTCTTGATCACATCGTAGGCCTCGTTGATTTCCTTCATCTGCTCGGCGGCGTTGCGCTGCAGTTCCTCGCTCATGTCCGCCACACGGTCGGGATGATATTTCATAGCCATACGGCGATAGGCTTTCTTCACCTCGTCGTCGCTTGCTTGGCTGTCGATACCAAGCACCTTGTAGGGGTCCTTGCGGAATGCGGTACGGGTTCTGCCTGACTCTCCGGAATAGCCGGAATAGTTGTAATCCGACTGACCTTGTCCGACATGGCGCTCGTTTATCGAGGTGAAATCGCTCTGCGAGATACCAAGATACTGGGCTATGAGCCGCAGCATGTTGAGTTCAGCCTGGTGGAACTCGCCGTCGGCGCCGCCGATCCCGTAGAGGAAATCGACCATGTGGTAGCGGGTGTTATAGTCGGTGTTCACCTTGATCTGCATACATACCTGGTCGATGGCGATATCCTGCTGGACCAGCTGCTGCAACACCTTGAGCATCTCCTTGCCCCGTTCCTCGCCGTAGTTGGCAAGGAGGAACCGCTTGACATAGTCGAGTTCGCTGCGTTTCACCTGCCCGTCGGCTTTCATCACGGAGGCAATGAGCACCATAAGCGCTGCATTGATATCGGCCTGGGTACCGGTATTACGGTAGGGACCGCGATGCCCGGCAGATGTATCGGTCCAGCTCTGCGCGCCTATTGGCTCGCTGCCGGACGAGATTGCCTTGCCAATAAAATACCCCAGGAGAGCTCCGATGGGGCCGCCGACGGCCCATCCCAGCCCTGCAAACAACCATTTGGTGAAGGAACCCATTATTGCGTCAGTTGTTTAATGTTTATTGTTCAGTTCTTTAAATGGCTATATATAGCCGACTGTATCTCGGTACGGATATTCATCTGCGCCAGTTTGTTGGTGGCCGACGAGGGATGTACGCGATTGGAGAGGAAGACATAAACAAGCTCATAGTCGGGATCGACCCAGAGCATTGTGCCGGTGAAGCCTGTATGGCCATAGGAAGCCTGAGAGGCTTCGGGGCATACCTGTCCGTTCTTCGAGGGGTTGAAAAGCTGCTTGTCGAATCCCAAAGCACGGCGGTTGCCTCTGGCATCGAAGTGGCGGCGGGTAAAATTCTCGACAGTCTTGCGTTTGAGGTAACGATGGCCGTCATATACGCCTCCATTCAGAAGCATCTGCATGAGCATGGCCACCTCGCGGGCGTTCGAGAAAAGACCGGCATGACCGGAGACACCACCCATGGCATAGGCGTTGGGGTCGTGTACCGAGCCCCAGATGTATCCGTTCAAATCACCACGCGTGGAGTCGCGCTCGGTGGGCGCTATTTCTGTCTGCAGAAACCCTTCCGATTCATCACTCTGGCTCATAGGATTGAAGAGCGTATTCATCAGGCCCATAGGCTCGTAGAACTGCTCGCTGACATATTCATCGAGCGGCTGGCCTGTAACCTGCAATACGAGGTCGCTCAAAAGCATAAAGCCAAGGTCGCTGTAACAATAGCCTTCGCTTTCGTTGAGCGGACTTTCGGCCACAAGAAGCAGTATGCTGTCACGGTTGGAGGTCTGCTGCCAGTAGGCGTCGAAGGCTTTGAGTCGGGCCTGATGGCTCATAGCCTCTTTTATGGTGATGCGCTCCTTGTCGGTGCCTTTCAGATATGGAAGATATTTGCTGATACGGTCGGAAATGCTGATTTCACCCTCGTCTACAAGCTTCATTATAGCCAGCGTGGTGGCACAGACTTTGGTAAGCGAAGCGAGATCATAGAGAGTTGAGGGATCGACCACGGCGCTACCTTCATCGTATGTCAAACTTCCATAGGCACGGTCGAGCACCACCCTGCCTTTGCGCATAACAACAATCTGGCAGCCAGGCATAGCGTGGGCGTCAAGTCCTTTCTTCACGATACTGTCGATCCGAGTGTCGATATTGATCTGTAGGTCAGTAACAATATCCTCGCACACAGCCTTGTGGTCAGCGTCGGGCACACGTATATCGTCGTTGATATAAGGCTTGACATACTTATATTTGGCATGCAACACACGCCGGCAGTGGTAGTCGACCGCAGCAAGTACCGAGTCATCACCCTGGGCGGCGCTCTTTATTCTGGCGATAGCTTGTGGTACATCGGGCGGTAAAAGCAGGATGTCGTTGCCTGCCATCATGGCCTGTAACTCGCCCTCTCCGCCGCCGAAGCTGTTGGTTACGCCCTTCATATCCATACCGTCGGTAATTATAAGTCCGTCGAAACCAAGCCTGTTCTTCAACAGACCTGTAACAATAGGCCCGCTGAGTGTGGACGGGCGCGAAGGATCAAGCGCATTAACCTGGAGGTGAGCCACCATGATACCACCCACACCTGCATCGATGAGCCGACGGAAAGGATAGGTGTCGATGCTGTCGATATACTCGGGAGTGTGGTTTATGACTGGGAGTTCGAAGTGGCTGTCGGCATCTGTGTCGCCATGTCCAGGGAAATGCTTGGCCACAGCCATAACCCCCTGGCTTTGCTGACCGAGGGCATACATTATGCCGAGCTGCGCCACACGCTCGCGGTCGGTTCCGAACGAACGGGTACCAATGACGGGATTCTTAGGGTTGGAGTTGATGTCCACCACCGGTGCGAAATTGATATGGATACCCATCTCGCGACATTGGCGGCCAATCTCTTCGCCCATACGATAGACGATACTGTCGGCCGTATGAGGCATTTTGCCGAATTCGGCATTGCGGGGGAATGAATACATATCCTTCAACCGCATACCCAGCCCCCATTCACCGTCGATACATACCAGCAGAGGTACCTTTGCATCATTTTGAAACATCTTGGTCATCGGAGCCTGACGCTCGGCGGTTCCAACAAAGAAGCATACTCCGCCAACCCCATAGCCGTTCATCTGAGAGGAGAACTCCTTGGCCTGCTTGTTGTTCATATCGAGTGGGACACGTACCACCATAAGCTGCGCGATGCGTTGCTCGAGCGAGAGTGTGTTCATCACAGAGTCGACCCATGCGTTTTCCGGGTCGCGGAACGTCCATCCGCGAGAACTGAACCGCTGTTGTGACTCGGCTCCTATGGTTACACACATAACAACGACAATGGCAAAAATCCTCTTAATACTGGTATAATATCTCATTTCAAACGAGGTAAATAAAATTCATTTATATTATCGACGCAGACAACGGTCGATATATTCGACCTGCCGGCTGCGAGGGTTGCCTTCGTAATTAAGCACCACATAGTCGGCACGCATCATCATCTCCTCGGCAGGCATCTGGTTGACCATACGCGCACGGATGGCAATTTCGTCGCCACCATCGCGCTTCATAAGCCTGGAGATACGCTCTTCAAGGGAAAGATATACACATATCGTGCGGTCCATCATACGGTCGAAACCGTAATCAAAGAGTATGGCGCTCTCGAAAAGGACATAAGAATCGGAATCGTGTTGCTGACAGAATCGGTCGAAATCGGCCATCACACGAGGATGGACCAGTGCGTTAAGACGCGAAAGCATCCCCTTGTCAGTAAAGACACGGGCAGCTATGGCACGCTTGTCGGCTGTACCGTCGGGAAGAAAAACCCCATCGCCAAGAAGTGAGCGCACGGAGGAAAGAAAGTCTCGGTCTGAATAGTAGGCACCAGCAACTGTATCGGCCACGAAGCAAGCAATCCCCCTGCGGCCGAATTCAGCCGCAACGGTGCTTTTACCGCAGCCGATGCCTCCCGTTATACCTACCTTTATCATTTAATAATTACACATTGGACCTCGCGAGGCTCCACCGACCTGGGACGCACCCAGGACGGGAATTGCACCAGACGGGGAGTGAGATGGTTGGCACCAGCCAGTACATCGTCGTAACTTATGGCAACCTTAAACTCCGGAATCCGTTCCAAATCGCGCTGCGCCACCCACACACGCACACGGGCCTCATCGGGGTAAAGACGGAGACGCACAGAAGAATCCGCACCGTCGACCACTATGGGTGCATTGTATTCGCGCTCCACATATGGCTCAACCGGGAGGTATACTTCCACTTCTTTGGCCGAAGCACGCACGTCTCCTATACGTTCCCATACAGGGTCGAGTTTCAGCCGATAGGTGGCGGTGGCTGAGATATTGTCAATATCCATCCGTTCCACATGCACGGCGTCGATGGTAGCGAGTATGGAATCTGCCCCATACAGGGTTATTACAGCTGGGGTGATCTTAGGCTCACCATACATGCCATACTGCTCAGAGAAAGAGAAATGAACCGAATCGAGGCTCACACGGAAGGTACGGTGCTGACGTTCGGCAAGCACAAGCCTGAGAGAGTCTCGACCGGCATTGATGCGGCGCACTCCTATCGCGGCAAGCTGCTGGCGCAGATTGTCGTTAATATCGCTCAATGCCACCGCACGTCTGAGACCGTCGTCGTTCATTTCGACACTTACTGTGCGTTTCAGTCCGAGAATTTGCATTGCAGCGACATTGAAACCCGACATTTCGGTCTGCAAAGACAAGGCTGTGTCTGCGTGCACAACAGCATAACGTACCGTATCATAGCCTGTCATTTCGACTCGTACATGCAACGGATATTCCCGCACATCCGACATCGACACACCGAGCCACACCAGCGCCGTCAGTCCCAGTATGACCAGGAATTGCTTCACTTCTTCTCTTCGGTCTTAGGCTCGGGGGCCGGCTGTATCATACTCTTCTCAACGGTCATCACAACTCCGTTGGACACTTCGACGTCGACAGTATGCTCGTCAACGGAGTGAACCTTGCCATATATGCCGCCGGAGAACACTACACGGTCGCCTTTCTTAAGGGCATTGCGGAACTTCTGCTCCTCTTTCTCCCTCTTGCGCTGCGGACGCATCATAAGTATCCACATCAGGACGAGGATGACAATCATCCAAATCCACATCGAACCACCGCCCTGCTGGGCTTGTAACAGAATCATATCTAACATCATTTCAATTATTATTTTATGTTTTTCTACTTAGTTACTAGCGACTCACCTGAGCAACAATGCGAAGTTTTGTTGTTGCGGGCTGAGCATTGGTTACCACAGTAACCTCCTGGAACTGTTGTCCGCTCTTACCGGCGCTCTTGAAGGTAACGGTTACATAACCTTCGCCACCTGGTGCTATCCGGCCTTTGGGATAGTCGGCCACAGTGCAGCCACATGTCGCCGAGGTTGAACTTATCACAAGGTCGGCATTACCGGTATTGCGGAAATGGAAGCTGTAACTTATATTCTCGCCTGCCGATAGACGTCCGAAATCATGCATATCCTCGTCGAAGACTATCTTGGGCATCTTCTCCTTGGTATCATAACCTTCGGCGCTCATCGGATTACGTATCAAATCCACATCCGCTTCTTTCTGCCTATTGCTGCAACCAACTGCCAGCAGGGAAATCAACGCAATTGTAAAAATCTTCCTCATCTTGTTTCTCTTTTTCGTTTCTCACATGGTAGCCAGACCACGTCCTGTCTTGTTGATCTTGCCTTGCGAGCGAAGTTCCGACACCATTTTGTCGAGAATACCATTGATAAACAACTTGCTGCGCTCAGAGCTGAACTCTTTTGAAAGTTCGATATACTCATCAACTGTCACCTTCTCCGGAATCGAGGGACACGAAGTGAGCTCTGCAACAGCCATATTAATTAGCAGTATATCCATCGAAGCCACACGCTCGAATTCCCAACCTTGCAGGAATCGCTTTATCAGAGCGTCGCTCTCTTCTCGCATCGCAAGAGTCTGACGCAACAAGATACGCGCAAAATCCATTGCCTCAACCTCAGCATCGTTGCGACTGTCGTACATCAAAGGCCACTGCATTGCCTCATCGAAATTGTCGGCCTTGAGGGTTTTAAGCATCATATAGTTATACTGGGCTATCTGCGAATAGTCGTCTTCCCAGAGAAGGCTTCGTTCGGCCAATGCTGCAGTGATGGCTTCGCGGTTCATCATATAGCGGAAGAGTACGATAGCAATTTCTTTATCCTGTTCGAAGGTTGGATTTTCAACGGCGAGATAGTCGGAATATATCTGCTGCTGACGGAAATCCATAAAAGCCTCTTTTATAAGGTCCTCATGGACATCCCAACATCCTGCCCACTGGGCGAAATATTTCTTCAGGTCGAAGTTATCAGCCATACGGCGCAGGAACTCATTGCGTGTAAGCTGCAGGTTGGGGTTGCGCTCTTCGTCGGTGGCGAAATACTTCTTCTTCCCCTCTTCCATCACTCGCGCGGCCACTTCGGCCATTCGGGGAAGAAGGGCCACCTGGAGTATGCCCAGTTCGTTCAACCTACCGATATGGTAGTCGAACTCGTGCACCGCGGAGGCGGCATCTTTGGGCTCTATCTGACAGGAGTAGACCTCCTGCAATACTTTGCTTCTTAAGAAATGTCTGCTTAACATACGATATTGATAATCTTCTTCGGTACGAAAATAACCTTCTTGGGCTCTTTGTCGCCCAGCCATTTGGCTGCCTCAGGGGCCGCCTTCACGGCTTCGAGGGCCTTCTGTTGGTCGGCATCGGCCGGCAGGTCGATGGTGAATCGCATCTTGCCGTTGAACTGTACCGGATATTTCACCGTGTCCTCTACCAGATACTGCTCATCACACTCGGGCCAACTGGCGGCACACACCGTGCCTTCATTGCCGAGTTGGTGCCACAGTTCTTCGGCGATATGCGGGGCGAAGGGGGCTATTAGCACAGACAACGGCTCTAGCACTTCACGTCCGACACCGCCCAACTCGCCGAGTTTGTTCACACACACCATAAATGCCGAAACACTGGTATTGAACGAGAACCGCTCGATATCGTCGGTCACCTTCTTGATTGTCTGATGCAGTACCTTGAGCGCCTCCTTGGACTCACCAGAACCTACGTTCTCATACAAGCGCCAGAACTTCTTCAAGAAACGGTGCACACCTTCGATACCGCCAGTATCCCAAGGTTTGGCCTGCTCCACCGGACCGAGGAACATCTCGTAGAGACGCAGCGTGTCGGCACCGTAACGGGCCACCAGGTCGTCGGGGTTCTGCACATTGAACATCGACTTCGACATCTTCTCTATTTCCCAGCCGCATACATACTTTCCGTCTTCCAGTTCGAACCGCGCGTTGGCAAATTCGGGACGCCACTGGCGGAAACGGTCAATATCCAGCACGTCGTTGTCCACGATATTGATATCGACATGTATCGGGGTAACGTCGTTCATATTCTTCACCAAGCCTTTCGAGACGAACAGGTTATTGTCGGCTTTCGAACGATAAACAAAGCTCGACCTTCCCTGTATCATGCCCTGGTTGATAAGTTTCTGGAACGGCTCGTCCTTCACGGCCATACCGAGGTCAAAGAGGAACTTGTTCCAGAACCTGGCATAGATCAGGTGGCCTGTACCGTGCTCGGCGCCGCCGACATAGAGGTCTACATTCTGCCAATATCCCACGGCCTCTTTCGAGAAGTAGGATTTGTCGTTGCGCGGGTCCATATAGCGGAGATAGTATCCGCTGCTGCCGGCGAAGCCCGGCATAGTGCTCAGCTCGAGCGGGAACACTGTCTTGTTGTCTATGAGGATCTTGTCCACCACAGCACGGTTCTTTTCGTCCCAAGCCCACCGGGCGGCATGACCCAGCGGCGGCTCGCCGTCGGCAGTGGGCTTGAATTCGCTCACTTCGGGCAGTTCCAGCGGCAGGCATTCTTCGGGGATAGCGTAAGGGGTATTGTCCTTGTAGTAGATCGGGAACGGCTCGCCCCAATAGCGCTGACGGCTGAATATGGCGTCGCGCAGGCGGAAGTTGACGGTGCGGTGGCCGATACCCATCTCTTCGATCTTGTCGATGACGGCAGCCATAGCCTCCTTCACCTTCATCCCGGTGACGAAACCGCTGTTGACCGAATAGCCGGTCTTCGCGTCCATACTTTCGGTCCACGAATCCGGGTCGCTGGTAACATTTTTCTCGAGCGAAACCACTTGGCGTACAGGCAGGTTGAAATGACGTGCAAAGGCGAAGTCTCGGCTGTCGTGAGCAGGAACGGCCATAATGGCACCGGTACCATATCCGGCCAGCACGTAGTCGCTCACCCATATCGGTATTTTCTCTTCGGTAAGTGGGTTGACGGCATAGGCGCCGGTAAACACACCGCTCACCTTCTTCACCTCGGCCTGGCGCTCGCGTTCCGAGCGGTTCTTTGCCCAAGTGACATATTCTTCCACCTCGGCCTTATGCTCGGGTGTGGTGATTTCGCTTATCAGTTCATGCTCGGGGCAAAGCACCATGAACGTCACACCGAAGATGGTGTCGGGACGTGTGGTGAATATCTCGAAGCTCGGCACCGGCTGCGGGTCGAACTGCGGCATATATGCCTGAGCCCCGGGCAGCACATTGGCGTTGCTCTTCACATCCAACGGGAACCACACGGCCGCACCTTCAGAACGACCGATCCAGTTGCGCTGTATCTCTTTGAGTGAGTCGGTCCAATCCACTTGCTCCAAACCGTCGACCAGACGCTGGGCGTAGGCCGAGATACGGAGGCTCCACTGACGCATAAGCTTGCGTTCGACGGGATAACCGCCACGCACGGAAAGTCCGCCCACCACCTCGTCGTTGGCCAACACCGTACCAAGTCCGGCACACCAGTTCACGTATGTGTCGGCCAGATAGGCCAGGCGGTAGTTCATCAGCACCTGCTGACGGCGCGCCTCGTTCCACTGGTTCCACTCGTCTGCGGTGAAATCCAATGCTTCTGTGCAGGCGGCATCCAGACCTTCGCTGCCATGGGCGGCGAAACGCTTTTCGAGCTCGCTTACAGGCATCGCCTTGCCTGCGGCATTGTCATAATAATGCTTGAAAAGCTGAAGGAAGGTCCACTGCGTCCATTTGTAGTACTTGGGGTCGCAGGTGCGCACCTCGCGGTCCCAGTCGAAGCTGAACCCTATCTTGTCCAGTTGCTCGCGGTAACGGGCGATATTCCGCTCGGTGGTGACAGCCGGATGCTGACCGGTCTGTATGGCATACTGCTCGGCCGGGAGGCCATAGGCGTCGTATCCCATGGGATGAAGCACATTATAGCCGCGCAGACGCTTGTAGCGTGCATAGATATCGCTGGCTATGTAACCCAGCGGGTGGCCCACATGGAGGCCGGCACCCGAGGGGTAAGGAAACATGTCGAGGACATAGTAGTGCGGACGCTCGTCACCGGTGCCAACATGGTAGACACCCTTCTCGCGCCAGTAGTTTTGCCAGCGCTGCTCAATCTCGTTGAAGTTGTATTCCATTTTCTATCAACAATATATCGTTCACGACCTGCTTTCAGGCCAAAATGCAAAGATAAGAAAAAATATTAATATTGTAAAATAATATATATTCACTCCCTTTTTAGCCCCGAATACTTATCAACATCCGGTTGATAAAAACCCCTTTGCCGGTAAGTTAATTTATTGTAATTTTGCAGCGTCGAAAGCCCCGGTCCGAACCCCTTCGGATAATAGGGAACCGTGTGAGAATCACGGGCTGACGCGCAACTGTAAGCCTCACCCGTGGCAGTCGTATCTATGCCATTGGGCCCCTCGGGGCCCGAGAAGGCCCGGCTGCCGGAGGCAAGCCAGGAGACCTGCCGCAGGGCCATCAACGCTCGCCGTACAATTACCGGCCAGCGTCGACAAGAGACGCTTCGCGAATTAAGCAAGACAAGAATATGGAGACCAACACATTCACAATCACCAAACGTGACGGACAGGTCGAGCGCTTCTCGCTCGACAAGATTATGAACGCCATCATAAAGGCGTTCGACGCAATGCACGAACCCATCGACCTTGGGAAGCTTTCCAAGATCCTGGCACTACTGGACATCCACGACGGCATCACTGTCGAGGACATCCAGAACCAGGTCGAGGTTGCGCTTATGAAGGAGGGCTACTACAACGTGGCCAAGTGTTTCATGCTCTACCGCCAGCAGCATACCGAAGACCGCGAGACTCTGGAGAAGCTGCGCTTCCTGGCCGACTATGTCGATGCCGCCAACGCAGCCACCGGCTCGAAGTACGACGCCAACGCCAATGTCGAGAACAAGAATATCGCCACCCTTATCGGCGAGCTGCCCAAATCTAATTTCATCCGTCTCAACCGCCGTCTCCTCACCGACCGCATAAAGCTGATGTACGGCAAGGAACTCTCCAACCGCTATATCGAC
Organism: uncultured Bacteroidales bacterium; assembly: GCA_900321975.1. Classification (GTDB taxonomy): domain Bacteria; phylum Bacteroidota; class Bacteroidia; order Bacteroidales; family P3; genus Colimorpha. The sequence continues at coordinate 934 of ONYC01000093.1, read as the reverse complement.
CTGCTGTCCCACCATTTTATATATAAGAACGACGAGACCTCGCTGGCCAACTACTGTGCCTCCATCACCATGTACCCCTGGCTCCTCGGCGGCACTGTGTCGATCGGCGGCAACTCCACCGCCCCCACCAACCTCAAATCGTTCTGCGGCGGCTTCATCAACATGGTCTTCATGGTCTCCTCGATGCTCAGCGGAGCTTGCGCCACCCCCGAGTTCCTTATGTACCTCAACTATTTCATCCAGAAGGACTACGGCAAGGACTACTGGCGCGAGCCCGACCGCGTGGTCGACCTCTCGCTGCGCCAGAAGACCCTCGACAAGGTGATCACCGACTGCTTCGAGCAGATCGTCTACTCGCTCAACCAACCCACCGGCGCCCGCAACTACCAGTCGGTGTTCTGGAACATCGCCTACTACGACGAGCCCTATTTCCGCTCGCTCTTCGGTGAGTTCCGCTTCCCCGACGGCTCCGAGCCCGACTGGGAGGGCCTCAAATGGCTGCAGAAACGCTTCATGCGCTGGTTCAATCAGGAGCGCACCAAGGCAGTACTGACATTCCCCGTCGAGACTATGGCCCTGCTCTACGACAAGGAGGGCCACTTCGTCGACAGCGACATGGCCGACTTCACCGCCGAGATGTATGCCGAAGGCCATTCGTTCTTCACCTATATCTCCGACAACGCCGACTCGCTCTCCTCCTGCTGCCGTCTGCGCAACGAAATCACCGACAACGGCTTCAGCTACACCCTCGGCGCCGGCGGCGTCTCTACCGGCTCCAAGTCGGTCCTCACCATCAACCTCAACCGCTGCGTCCAGTACGCCGTCAACAACGGCAAGGACTACCGCGAGTTCCTCACCGACATCATCGACCTCTGCCACAAGGTGCAGCTGGCCTATAACGAGAACCTCAAGGACCTCCAGGCCCACGGCATGC
>ONYC01000002.1 GCA_900321975.1 uncultured Bacteroidales bacterium | reverse complement strand
TTACCTGGAAAATCATGCAACGGATAATCAGTATTCTCGGTGATATACGACACAACAACCCCGCATCCCTTGTTGGTCTTTGTCAAGAAAACAGGAGCGTTCGTCCAACGTCTTGCGCGTCTGTCGTTGTAAGCATCGTACGTGTCATAAGGATATGTATTGTTGCCGGCAAAGAAGTTGCTTCTTGTACCGTAGTTTAGGAAGAACATGTCGTGGTAATGGAAGAAATGGTTGCTGTCGACGCACAACGCGAGGGTTATCACCGTATCGCCCGAACAGACGACATCCATAAAGCGGCAAACCAGACTGCCATTCTGGTTCGTATGGCCGATAAAACCCTTATCCACACTATATCCCGCGGAATTCGGTTGTATTTTGTAAATCATCATCTCCTCCGTTGCATATAGTGAGCCGTCGTCCGTGAGTGTGAAATGCTCAAGGTTGAAGGAATTGCCAATCGTCATTATCTCCAGGTTTCCGCTTCCGTTCATAACTTCGAACAAGTCGAAACGCCCAATATAGCCATAGCGCACGGTGTCTGGAACCAGCAGCCCTTGCGTATTGTATACATACTGCCCTGTGCGCACCCATTTTGATCCGCAGAACCAGCAGTTATAGTCATTGTCTATCTCCATTTCGTTGACGATATATCCGCTGCATGTGTAGAACATCGAGGGCTCGACATGCGCCGTGGTGTAGAACTTCTTTCTGGCTCCGGTAACCACATTTTCTACCAGGAAACAGCTGCGATTGTCGTCGGTGTGGCTGCATGTTACAAAATACTTGCTCTTGTTGTGAGCGGCAGTCAGTACGTGTTCACCCTTGATGTCGTTGAATCTTATGGTGGCGCTGGTCTGAGCGGCGGGTCGGCAGGGTGTTGCCATGTTCACAAGCAGGAGTACAACGGCAATGATATTGATTTTTCGCTTCATTTTCAGGTGGTTATATATTATGTCCCGGTTGGATGCACCAACTTTTTATAACTGCAAAGATACGATTTTTTTCCGACCACGGCAAAAAAAATTAACGACCAACCCAGCGCATCAGGCATACCGCCGCTTAATCTCCCCAAATCCACTTCACATCCACATCACATCCACATCACACCAACATCACACCAACCTTACCAAAATGTAAGGTTGGTGTATGGTTGGTGTAAGGATGATGTAAGGATGGTGTAAGGAGGATGGCTCTTTGATGCTGTGTTACAAGGTTTTAGGTAGGGGTAGTGTGTGACTGTGGGTAATTCTGTGTGAATCAGCGATATATGGCAATATTTGCCTTTTGTTGGCGGATGCTTGGTCGGTGGACACAATAAAAATGGAGTCTCTGCGTTAAGGATATTAAAATAAATCAGAAATACAGATATGAAACTAGACGGACGCAGACAAAGCACAAACTATGAAGACCGCCGTGGGATGAGCGGCAAGAAGATTGCCGGTTTCGGCGGCGCAGGCGCCATCATCATAGCCCTTTTGGCCATGTTCCTGGGTGGCAACCCCTCGGATGTCCTACAGCAGCTCGGCTCCGGCGAGGTGCAGAGCGGCGAGTACACACCAACTGCGCAGGAGGAGGAGTTCAAGACCTTCGCCCTCCAGATTCTGGCCTCGACCGAGGATGTGTGGAACGACCAGTTCCGCAAGATGGGCCGCACCTACCGTGCACCCAAGCTGGTGATTTTCAAGGGTGCTGTCGAGAGCGGCTGCGGTAGCGCCACCTCGGCCGTGGGCCCCTTCTACTGCTCGGCCGACGAGTGCCTCTACCTCGACCTCGACTTCTTCAACGAGCTGGCGAAGAACTTCGGCGCCGGCGGCGACTTCGCACAGGCCTATGTGATCGCCCACGAGGTGGGTCACCACGTGGAACACCTGCTCGGCATCCTTGACCAGGCTCACAGCCAGATGGCCCGTCAGAACGATGTGGAGAAGAACCGCACAAGCGTCCGCATCGAGCTCCTGGCCGACTACTATGCCGGCGTCTGGGGTTACCACGAGAACCGCATGTTCGGCTCGATCGAGGCCGGCGACTTCAAGGAGGCCATCAATGCCGCCCAGAAGATCGGCGACGACTACCTCCAGCGGCGCGCCCGCGGCTCGATCAACGCCGAGAGCTTCACCCACGGAACCTCCGAGCAGCGTCAGCGCTGGCTCAACAAGGGCCTCACAACCGGCGACATGGCCGGCGGAAACACCTTCAATATCGACTACAACAAACTCTGACCCCTAAACTCCCGACTGTGAAAACCGCAGTAGTCATCCTCAACTGGAACGGGCGCTCGATGCTCGAACGCTTCATGCCCTCGGTGGTGCAATGCACCGAAGCCGATGTGGTGGTGGCCGACAACGGCTCGACCGACAGCTCGGTGTCCTTCCTCCGCGAGACCTACCCCCAGGTGCGCCTCATCGAACTCGACCGCAACTACGGCTTCGCCGGCGGCTACAACCTTGCTTTCGCCCAATTGGCCGACTACGACTACTATGTCCTGCTCAACAGCGATGTCGAGTGCACGCCCCATTGGGTCGAACCTGTTGTCGGCCTGATGGAGCAACAACCCAAAGTCGCCGTCGTGCAGCCCAAACTGCTCATGTACGACCGCAAGGACACCTTCGAGTATGCTGGCGGTGCAGGCGGCTTTATCGACAGCTATGGGTACCCGTTCTGCCGCGGTCGGCTTTTCTCGACCCTCGAGCGGGATCACGGCCAATATGACGATACCCGCGACATATTCTGGGCCACAGGCGCCGCAATGTTCGTCCGTGCATCGGTATGGCGCGAGCTCGGCGGCCTCGATGCCGACTTCTTCGCCCACATGGAGGAGATCGATTTTTGCTGGCGTGTGAAGAACGCCGGCTACCGTGTAATGTATTGCTCCGATTCGAAACTCTATCATGTCGGAGGCGGAACCCTCCCCAAATCCAACCCCTTCAAGACCCAGCTCAATTTCCGCAACAACCTGTCGATGCTCTATAAGAACCTGCCCGACTCGCGGCTCGGCCGGGTGCTCGCCATGCGTATGATGCTCGACCGGGTGGCAGCCCTCAAGTTCCTCCTCGAAGGGCATTTGGGCGAGTATCGCGCTGTGAGGCTGGCCCATAAGGAATATCGTGCCTGGCTTCCGCAGTTGAAGGCCAAGCGCGCCGCCATCCAGCCCCATGAAGTGAGCCAGGTCTACCAGAGCCCCCTGCTGGTGGAGTACTACCTCCTCGGGCGAAGCCGCTTCTCGCAGCTCCGCGGCACCTACAGCAAAGTGAAGAACTAAAGCCCTGCAAGTTGTATCTCATCTCCGAAATAGTCTATTTCTTCGCCTACCGCCTTTTCGGCTACCGTCTCCGTGTGGTGCGCGGCAACCTTGCGGCCTGTTTCCCCGAGAAGAGCGACCGCGAGCGGCGCGAGATCGAGCGGCGCTATTATCACCATCTGGCCGACCTGGTCGTCGAGTTCATCTACGGCCTCTTCGCCACCCCGCCGGCCCTCAGGCGGCGCTACCGCTTCGTCAACCGCCAGATGCTCGACAGCTACTACGAGCAGGGCCGCACGGTGGTGCTGATGTCGGCCCACATGGGCAACTGGGAGTATATGGTGTGTTCGCTCGGTATGCAGGTGCGCCATCACGGTATCGGTATCGGCAAGCCCCTTGAAAGCCCTCTGGTGGGTCCCTTTGTGGCACGCCGACGTGTGCGGTACGGCACCCAGGTGGTCTATTCCGACACCGTGCGTGAGGAGGTGGCCTATTATGACCGACACCGGGTACCCTGTGCGTTGATGATGCTCTCCGACCAGTCGCCCGTCAATCCCCATCGCAGCTATTGGACCACCTTCCTCGGTCGTGATACCGCCTTCCTCTACGGGGCCGAGAAATTCGCCCGCCAGTACGACTATCCTGTGATTTATTATTCCGTCGACAAAACCCGTCGCGGGCGTTATACCGTCACCTTCAGCCTCCTCAGCGAGCATCCTGCCTCCGAGCCGCAGTATTCCATTGTCGAACGTTATGCACGCCGCCTAGAGGATGATATACGCCGTAGGCCGGAGCTGTGGCTTTGGAGCCATCGTCGCTGGAAGCTCACCCGCAACGGTCGCATACGCAAGGACGGTACGATAAAGATAATAGAAAAATAGGCTGGCGCATCGGTTGATGCACCAGCCTGTTTCTTTCTCCTTTAAATACGTTCTTAGTATCCTCGGTTGAACTGCTCGCCCACTTCGCCGACCACGTCCTCGTTGAGCTGCTGGCGGCAGAGGCGGCGCTCCCAGCCCGGATCCTGCACCTCACCACGGGCGTTGCTGTTGAGTAGCGTGTAGTATCCCGAGCGGTGCTCGTCCCAGAAGAGGAACACGCGGTTCGGGTCGTCGGTTTCGAGCTTGTTGTATCGCCAAAGTTGATAGGGCAGGTAGTAGACGTGTCCCTGCGAGGTGCCGGTATAGCCGTCGGAGCGGGTGTTGGGGTTGTTGTTCGAGATGCGCATCGGATTGTAGGGCTGCTCGTTGTTGCTTCCCAGACGGTTGGCCGACACAAAATTCTTCTCGTCGCGGATGAAATCCGGCGGGCCGTACTGCAGGTACACGCGTCCGCGGTCGGTGTGGATGCCGGGTGTGCGGGGATACGAGAAGTTGGCCTGCACATAGTCGACCCTCTCTTTGTATTTCAGCCATTCCCCTTCGGGGTTAAGCGCGTCGCGACGCGCCCAGAAGCGGTAGAGGAAAGCCTGCTTCTCTGCAAGCGTCGAGTAGCGGATCATCTCCTCGGCCAGCTGCCGCTCGTCGTCGCTGGCCACAGGGTAGAGGGCGTCGAGATAGGTGTTCATAAGCTGTTCGTCGGTGATGCGGCCGGCGAACGTAAGCGCGTAGTCGTTCATCTCAAACCCTTTGACACCGGGGTTCGAACGGTAGAACGGCACACGGCTTATGAGCAGCGTCTGCCCGTCGCGGTTGCGGAGTTCAACCACAAGATTGTAGCTGCCCGACGGCAGCTGGCTGATATCCAGGCTCCCGTAGATGGGCACCGTGCGGGCGCTGTTCTTGCGGACCACCGTCTGCTGCGCGTCGTAGCGCTTGGCGGTCTGCCGCTCCTCGATATAGGCCAGAGCCATAAACGGCTTGCCGCCCAGCTCGCGGTCGATATTGTACACCTCGTAGTAGTAGTTCATCCGGCTCACCTGCTCGGGGTAGAAATCGCTCACATAGGGTTCCATATCGTAGCCGTTGCGCGAGAGGATATTCTCGCTCACCGTCGGTGTGGCTTCCGACATAAGCTGCACGCTCGAAAGGGCTGCATGCTCGCGGTCGTAGAGCACCACCAGCTTCTCGTGCAGCGTGGCCGGCTGGGCCTCCGAACCTTTGTCGCGCAGGGTCAGGTCGAGGTCGTAGATGCCGTTCCCGATGCTGAAACGCTGAACATCCAGGAAACTGAAATCCAGCTCGTCGAGCGTCACCACCGTGGGGCTTTGCAGGTCGTACTTCTTCAGGTGGCACACCGAGTCCCCCTGGCGCACCACCAGCGTAACCTCGACGGTGGCACCGTAGACGCCGGCCGACAACTGCTTGAACTGCAGCGTCCACGCGTCGAACTGCAGATAAGTCTCCATATAGGGGCGGTTGCCCGTCGCGTCGTAGAAAGTGGAATAACCGAACACAGCCGACATCTGCGCCCTCAGGGGTGTCAGCGCAGCCAGCATCAGCAATAAAGTCAGTATCTTTTTCATAATTGAAATGTCGTTTTTCTTATCATAACGCAGGATGGCCTAAATTATTTTGTCATATTGTAAAAAAGTCGTATCTTTGCACGCTGAAAAAATAACGGTTTGAAATATTATGAAACGGATAATGATATTTGTAGCGGCAGCAATGATGTTTGCCGCGTGTGGCGGAAGAAGCGAGGTGTTCGAGGCTGCCGACGGGTCGGTACATGCTGTGCACCGCGGTGATAAATGGACCATCACCGGCCCCGACGGACGCGAAGTGGTTACCGATTACGACTCGATGCAGGTGGCCGAGGTGGGCGAGAATGGGCACCCGATGTCGGTGTTCTACTATAAGAACGGCCGCCAGACCTGCCTGCAATACTATTCGTCGATGGCGGTCCGCTGTCGCGGCGACATCGTCGACGGCAAGCGCGACGGCCTCTGGCAATACTATTACGAGAACGGAAACCTTCAGGCCGAAGCCACCTATGTGGATGGGCGCGAGGAAGGCCCCTACCGCGTGTTCCGCGAGAACGGTGTGCCTTACTATATCGGCCAGTATACCGCCGGCGCCCGTACCGGCATGTGGGAGGTCTACGACCCGCAGGGCAACCTGGTGGAGCAGAAGGAATATTGAGCGATGATCGACCTGGGACTGAAGATTTACAGGACAATAGGAGAATGCGCCGACCGTATGGGCCTTGAAGCCTATGCAGTAGGCGGTGTGGTGCGCGATCATTTTCTCGGCCGTCCGTGTACGGACATCGATGTTGTGTGCATCGGGAATTTGGAAGGCGGCGAGGTACATATCGGCATAGAACTTGCGCATGAGGTGTCGGCTGCAGTTGGTGGCGGGCACGTGTCGGTGTTCAAGAACTTCGGTACCGCGTCGTTCAATCACGAAGGCTACCAACTTGAGTTTGTCGGTGCGCGTCGCGAGAGCTATAATCACGAGAGCCGCAAGCCTGTGGTCGAGAACGGCACTCTCGAGGACGATCAGCGACGTCGCGACTTCACGGTCAATGCTTTGGCTATATGTCTCAATAGTGCCCGTTATGGCGAGTTGGTTGACCCCTTCGGTGGTATCCGCGACCTCGACCAAGGAATTCTCCGCACTCCGCTCGACCCTGATATCACTTTCAGCGACGACCCGCTTCGTATGATGCGGGCCGTGCGGTTCGCGTCGCAACTGGGATTCCGCATCGACGATGCCACGTTCGAAGCCATAGGGCGCAACGCCTCAAGACTCAAGATTGTGAGTTCTGAACGCATCATAGTGGAACTGAACAAGATAATGGTCTCGGAGAGCCCCTCGTTGGGTTTGAAACTGATGCAGAAAAGTGGGTTGATGCAGATGGTGCTGCCCGAAATTTCGGCATTGGCCGGCGTGGAAACTGTCGACGGCCGCGGGCATAAGGATATATTCTATCACACCATGCAGGTTCTCGACAATACCGCCGCAGCCGGTGGCGGCCTGTGGCTCCGTTGGGCGGCGTTGCTGCACGATGTCGGAAAGCCCGGAGTGAAACGCTACGACGCCCATCAAGGCTGGACTTTCCACGGGCACGAGGCCCGTGGTGCCAGAATGGTGCCAAAGATATTCCGCAGGCTCAAGCTTCCGCTCGGCTCCGAGATGAAATATGTCGAGAAACTGGTCATGCTGCACATGAGGCCGATAATATTGGCCGAAGATGTGGTTACCGATTCGGCGGTGAGGCGTCTGCTCTTCGAGGCGGGCGACGATATCGACGACCTGATGCTTCTCTGCAATGCCGACATCACCACCAGGAACCCCGACAAGATGCGCCGCCACCACGCAAACTTCGAGCTGGTGAAACGCAAACTTGTCGAACTCGAGGAAAGCGACCGTATCAGGAACTTCCAACCTCCGGTGTCGGGCGACGACATCATGCGAACCTTCGGTATCGGGCCCTGCCGCGAGATAGGTATAATAAAAGATGCCATCAAAGATGCAATCCTTGATGGCAAGATTCCCAACGAGCGCGAGGCCGCCTGGCAGATGATGCTCGAAATGGCCGGGCCGCTGGGCTTAAAGGTTGTGGGTTAGAAAATCTCCCCGGTCGACGGGGACATCCATCCCGATTGCTTTCATCCGCGCACGGATATCGGCGGCGCTCTCGGCGGCCTCGCTGCCTGTGGAGAGCTTGTTGTTGTAGATGGAGTATAGCGCCCGGGTGTCCTGGGGGCTGAGGTTCGGCATCACCACGTTGGCGCCGGCACGGATGGCCAGTTCGCGCCCTTTCGGGTGCATGGTGCCCAGAGCCGATGTGGCCGGCAGCAACACATGCGGAAGGGTGATGCGGATTATGGCCAGCAAGCGCAGCGTGAGTTCCACCGAACCGGCCTTCTCGTGCTCGAACGGGGTGCCGTCGGCCGGAATAAAGGGACCGATGCCCACCATTTCGGGACGGAAGTCGGCGATAAAGGCGATGTCTTTCTTTAGTGTCTCGATGGTTTGGAATGGCGACCCTACCATAAAGCCGCACCCTACCTGATACCCCAGTTCTCGCAGGTCGTGCAGGCATTGCATACGATGGTCGAAACTCATCTCGGCAGGATGCAGACGGGAATAATGGTCGCTGTCGGCCGTCTCGTGGCGTAGCAGATAGCGGTCGGCTCCGGCTTCGCGAAGGCGGCGGAAGCTCTCTTTGCCGCGTTCGCCGAGCGAGAGGGTTATAGCGCAGTCGGGGTATTCCCGCCGGATGGTGCTTACGATATCGCATAACACCTCGTCGGTCATCCATCCGTCCTCGCCACCTTGCAGAACGAAGGTGCGGAAGCCCAGCGCATGTCCTTGTCGGCAGCAATCCAGAATCTGCTCCTTGGTGAGACGGTATCGGTGGCAGGTGTTGCTGCGTCGGATGCCGCAGTAGAGGCAGTCGTTCTTGCAATGGTTGCTGATTTCTATAAGGCCGCGCATAAAGACTTTGCGGCCGTACGCTTCGTCGCGTAGGCGGCAGGCTTCGTGGAAAAGGCTGTCGATTGCCGTCGGGTCCGACGTAGTAAGCAGATGTTCGATATCGAGTGCCATTCCCTCTTATTTTATCACATACTCATATACGGTATCGCGCTCAAGATCCTTGTACACGGGTAGTATCTTGATGTGTGTGCCGCGCTCAAGATTGAGTGGGCCCACATAGATAGAACTCTTGCGGGTGGGTGTGGACGAGTCGGTGGTGTAGAATATATAGGTGTTCGGCACCTCGGTCGAGATGCTGATATTCATCGTCTGATCGTCGATGCGGCGTGCGATGAAATGTGGCTCGAACGAACCTTCGCAGTAGTTGTATCCGCGCGAGGCGAGACGCTCTTTCTGGTCCTCCAAGGTGCGGCGGAAGCGGTTCCAATCCTTCTTCTCACGCGGGCTCCACAGGCTTTCGCTTATGGCCAGCATACGTGGCAGGAGCATATATTCGGCATGCGATGGGGTGTTGATATATTCTGTCCAGAGATTGCATTGTCCGCCGAGAATATTGCTCTCGGCTATGCTGTCGGTCCCTTCGGGCGCCGGTTCGAACGAGTAGGCTTTCTCCAGGGTGATCATCCCACCGATGGATTTGGGCTGGAACAGTGGGTTGGCCTGATAGTAGTCGAGGTAGCAGTAGTCGGTGGGGCACATGATGACGCTATGTCCTGCGGCAGCGGCGGCGATACCTAGCTGCTGGCCGCGCCAGGCCATCACAATCATATTCGATTCGCTGTCGGCTGGGGCTGGAACCACGTCGGCGGTATCGGGCGTTCCGCTCCAGGCTACTCCTGATTCGCTGATTTCGTCCCATCCGATTGCCTGTTTCCCGCGTGCGCTGACACGTGCGGCCATATTGGACATAAACCACGACTGCAACTCGTCTTCGTCGCGCAGCCGCTCCACACGTATGCGGCGTTGGCATTTCAGGCATTGCTCCCAGTTGTCTTTGAACGCCTCGTCACCTCCCAGGTGTATGTAACGGGCTGACGGGAAGAGGTCCATCACTTCGTCCAGCAGGTCGTTCATTATGACGAGGGTCGAATCTTTGCCGAGACAGAGGATGGCACGGGGTGGCCAGTAGGGGCCTATCTCCACGCGGTAGGGATTGACCTCGTTCTTGCCGCCACGATAGTCGCACGCCATCTGCGGATAGGAGGCCAGCAGGGCGCTCACATGGCCTGGCATCTCGATCTCCGGAATCACCTCGATGCCGCGTTCGGCGGCATACTGCACGATTTCGGCAATATCCTCCTTCGAGTAATATCCGCCGTATGTCGCACGTTCGCCTTCGCGCGGCGGCTCGGCCTCGCCCCAGGGTTGGTCGTCGCGGTCAACGCGCCACGAACCTATCGTGTTCAGCTTCGGGTACTTCTCGCTCGGCAGGCGCCACCCATGATCGTCGGTCAGATGCCAGTGGAAGCGGTTGAGTTTGTAGGAAGCCATCACATCGAGGTATTTCTTGATGAATTTCGGAGGGAAGAAATGACGGCACACGTCGAGGTGAGCACCGCGCCACTCGAACCTCGGGTAGTCGAGAATTGTGCATTCGGGCAATGTTATCGCGCGATAACGCACCCGGTTGATATCGGGCGGAAGAAGCTGGACGAGGGTCTGGTAGGCATAGAAAAGCCCTGTTTCTGTATTGGCGCTCATCCGTATGCCGGTCGACCGCACCTCGAGCAGGTATCCTTCGTCACCGAGTTCGGGATTGGCGGTGTCGAGTATCTCCATATCGATATCGCTGTTCTTGCCGGAGCTCACCATCGAAGGGTGCATCCTCGCATGACGCAGAGACGACATCACATAGCGTGCCGTCGGCGAATTCTGCCCGATACCCGCGAGGCTGATACGGGGATTGTCCTTCAGGGTGAAGCTGCCCTCTTTCTGTAACACGAACACAGGTTCCGGCACAACGGAAATCTCTTTCACCGTCACATGCTTGCTGCATCCCGCAGCAAGTATCGCCAGAACTATGGCAAAATATATTTTCCTCATTGTCATACTAATCAATTATCACCCATATAACTGAAAAACCGCGAAAATATTGTCCGGGCGTATCTTTAAAAATTCATATTGTCAGCTTTGCGCCGGCAAACACCGTTCGTGGAAGGGCGGGGCCGTAGATATATGAGGCGTCGCGTTCTGGACCGCAGTCGAAGTCGCGCTGGTAGCTGTCGAATATGTTCTGAACACCGGCGTTCAGCTCTATCGTCGAGTGTTCGCCTAGAGGTATGATGTATGAGGCTTTGAGCGAAAGGTCGAAGAACGACGGTGTGATCACTTTCTGTACCTCGCCCCCGTGTGAGTGCTTGCTCTCGTCGGCCACACTGTGGTAGACGAGCATTGGTCCGGTGAATGTCCCCGTGGCGGTGAATTGAAGCCGTCGTGTAGGCGTATAAACTCCGGTCAGGTAGGCATAGAGGTCGGGTGTGCGCTCCATTCGCCGCTCGTACTGCCCCTCTTCCCATTCTTTCCCCAGCCCGGTATAGAGGCTGCGCTGCCAGGTGCCGCCAAGTTGCAGCCGCATCGTCTCGATGGGCGAGACGGTGGCTTCGACGTTGACGCCTGCCACCTGGGCGCCGTCGGCATTGCGCCGCTCATAATGGAGGTATCCGCTTATTGTGTCGTCGAAGAGCAGCTCGTTGACGAATGCGTCGTTGATTCTGGTATAGAACCCTTCGACCAGTAAGTCGGCTTCGAGGCTTCCGATATGCAGGCAGATGTCGGCCGACGCGTTCACCGAGTGCGACCGCTCCATCCGCAGGCCATCCGCGTTGGTGATTTTGTAAAGCATCCCGTTGACGGCCCCCACATGAAGGTCTTCGTCGTAGACTTGCGGCGCACGGAACCCCGAGGCGTAACCCGAGCGGAAGGTGAGGTGGTCGGAGGGGGCGTAGCGCAGATTCAGTCGTGGGCTCACCACAGGCGTCGCCACCATCGTGTGCTTGTCCAGACGGCAGCCGACGAGGATGCTCCAGCGCGAGTTTTTCCATTCGTTCTGGAGGTAGGTGCTCAGTATCCCGATATGCTGCCTCAGTGTGTCGGGATTGCCTATAGTATGGTCGTTCAGGCGGTCGATGGTGTGTTCCAAACCGGCGGTGAATTCGGCGGGCATAAACCATAGTCGGTCGAAGTGGCGGCTGTAGAGCGCACCGTAGTTGAGGGTCAGGTTGCCCGTATATCCGTAGGCGGTGCCTATTGGCTCGTCGTCTTCGCGCTCACCATAGTAGCTCTGGCGGTCGACATGTTGCATCGATGCAAACACCGACGCATGGCGTATGCCGCTGGCGGGAAGCCAGTCCCATTTCAGGCTTGCGCTGTGGATGTCGTGCTCGCCGCCTTCCGAGATATGGGCCATAGGCGAGGGGAGGTCGAACAGGTCGCCTCCGCGACGGAAGTCGTGTATGTTGTGATACTCAAGGTTGAGTTTGCTGAAGTCTGTGGTCCTCAGGTATCCGCGGAAACCTACCATCCTCGCTTTCAGGAGGCCAATCTCGGAGTATCCGTCGCCATTGTGGTCGTAGGGGTCGCGGTGGCGGTTATGGCCGAAGATGGCCAATCCCGCACGCCGGTCGTCGCTGACCACCGACGCGTTGAACGAGTTGCTGTAATCCACCGCCCTGCCGCCAATCAGCCGGGTGCTGTTGGCGATGCCGGCTACGTTGCTGCGGGGTTCGTGGGTTATCACATTGACCACTCCGGCGACGGCATTGCTGCCGTAAAGTGCCGATCCGCCGCCGCGCAGCACCTCTACGCGGTCTATGAGGGCTGTCGGCAACTGGTCGAGCAGGTACACTCCCGCCAAAGCGCTGTTCACAGGGCGGCTGTCGATGAGTATCTGTGAATAGGCTTGACCGAGGCCGTTGATTCTCACTTCGTTGGCTCCGCAGTTTTGGCAGGTGTTCTCCACCCTCAATCCGGTGCTGAACCGTAGGCACTCGCCGAGGTCGGTGGCGCTCACCGCCTCCATCTGGCTGCCGTCGATCACGCCCACGGCCGATGGGGCTTCGCTTCGGGTGGTGGTATGTTGGGTGGCGGTAATCACCACCTGGCGCAGACGTATTGTGTCGCCATGACTCTGCGCAGCGGCCATGAGTGGCAATAGCATTATTATCGAAAGGATTGTCTTCTTCATTGTTTGGTTCGTATAATCAATACCGCACTCATTCATGCAGTACATAATGAATGTTGGCTTCTCCGTTGAAGCGTAAATAAAAATTGGGAAACAGAATGGTTTAAGCCACCGGCGGGGCGCGCAGAAGGCTCACTCCGTAGCTCGGCAGCATCATCGGCGACGGTTCCGCAATGGCTATTGTCTCTCTGCCGGGAGTGGTTGCCTCCGACAGCCCTCCTGCCTCGCCGAGATAGTCGAGGCTTAGGAAATGACAGTACTGGCAGTCGGAATTATGTTGGTGATGCGACTCGATATGGCCGGCACATTGCGTGCAATCGTCCGAAATGTCTACCGTCTCGTGGTGGATATGCAGCGACGACAGCAGCACCATCGGCATGTATGCTGCCAACAACACTACGGAGGCAATATGTCGCAACGTGCGGTATTTCATCTGTTTCGGGTGGGTGCCGTCGTATGTCGGTGGCCTCTTCCCGTGCTGCAAAATTACAACTTTTGGCGAAACCGCCAACAAAAAATTCACCACCACCCAAATTTACAGGATATGGCTATGAAACATTTTTGATGAAAGTGCGTTATTATATCTTGTAATGAAAAAAAATAGCTTTGACGAATTAGGCGAGATGCTCGCCAAAGGAATGAATATAAGGGCTGATATTGTGCCGGTGATTGGTGAGGACGACGAAGATGCACTTCTTAACGACGACGGTATCGAACAGCAGATGCCCGTGCTGCCGGTGATGGATCAGGTTCTCTTTCCTGGAGTCTTGACCCCGATCGCCGCCCGGCGCCCCCGCTCGCGCCAGCTCCTCGAGGATGTGAGCCGCTCGGGCCGCCACCTTCTCGTGTTTGCCCAGCGCACCGATGCCGCTGAACCCACCGATGCCGACCTCTATCCCGTCGGCGTCGTCGCGCGAGTGCTCAAGGTGTTCAACTTCCGCCAGGACACCTCGGTGGCCATCCTTCAGGGTATCGTCCGCTGCCATTCGCTGGTTGTCAGCACCTACGACCCCTATATGATCGGCAGCGTAACCCACGCTCCCGAGAACGACGAGGGGATGCAGACACAGCTCTTCAAGAAGAAGGTGAAAGCCCTCCGCCAGCAGTATGTCGAGACGATGAAGTCTCACTCGCAGGACGAGGATATCGCCCAGATGCTGGCCAATATCGGCAGCGACAAGATTTTTATCAATTTTGCTGCCACGAATATCGATATCAATGTCGACGACAAGTATCAGATGCTGGCCGCCGACAACTACCGCTCGCGCGTCCAGCTCCTGCTCGAACAACTTGGCGCCCTGCGCGGCCTCGACGACCTCAAACGCGAAATCGACGAGAAGACCCGCGATGTGGTCGAGCGCCAGCAGCGCGAATACTACCTCCGCAACCAGCTCGACGTCATCCAGGAGGAGCTTGCCGGCAACGGCGGGCCCAACACTTGGAACAGTCCCGAGATCGATGATCTCCGCAAGCGTGCCGAGAAGATGTCCTGGCCCCAGCAGGCCAAGGAGACTTTCGACAAGGAACTCGCCCGTCTGGGCAAAATCCATCCCCAGTCGTCCGACTATACCGTCCAGCTCAACTATCTGGAGACGATGCTCGACCTCCCGTGGGACAAGGAGGCCGACGAGACCTATTCGCTCAGCCACACCCGCGAGAAGCTCGAGGAGGACCACTACGGAATCGAGAAGGTGAAAGAACGTGTGGTCGAATATCTGGCCGTCCTGCAGCGCCAGCGGCAGAAACATGTCGAAACCAAAGCGCAGGTGCTCTGTCTCGTGGGTCCCCCGGGCACGGGCAAGACCTCCGTGTGCCGTTCGGTGGCCACATCCCTCGGCCGCCCCTATCGCCGCATGGCGCTGGGCGGATTGCACGACGAAGCCGAAATTCGCGGCCATCGCCGCACCTATGTCGGAGCCATGCCCGGCCGCATACTTCAGGAGATTATCAAAGCCGGCGCCTCCAACCCCGTCTTCGTGCTCGACGAGATCGACAAGGTTCAGACCAACTCCTTCCACGGCGATCCCTCGTCGGCGCTGCTCGAAGTGCTCGACCCCGAACAGAACCGCCATTTCCACGACAATTTCCTCGGCATGGATTACGACCTCTCGCGGGTCCTCTTCATCGCCACGGCCAACAGCGTGGCCGATATCCAGCCCGCCCTGCGCGACAGGATGGAGATAATCGAATTCTCCGGCTACGTGATGGAAGAGAAGGTCGAGATAGCCCGCCGCCACCTCATCCCGAGAATCATGAGGGAGAACGTTATCGACGGCCGCAAGGTCCGCTTCAGCAGCGATATCATCGCCTCGATTGTCGACAACTATACCCGCGAGGGCGGTGTCCGCCAGCTCGAAAAGCAGCTCTCCAAGCTCGTCCGCCACCGTGTGGTCCAGCAGGAACTCGGCGAGTCGATGCCTGCAGCTGTCGGCCAGGCCGAAATCCGCAAGGTGCTCGGTCTGCCTATCCATAATGGCGAACGCGCCGGCCGTGAACCACGTGTGGGTGTGGTTACAGGCCTCGCCTGGACCCCCGTGGGCGGCGAAATCCTCTTCATCGAATCGTCCCTCTCGCATGGCAAGGGAACCTTGACGATGACCGGAAACCTCGGCGACGTGATGAAAGAATCGGCCACCCTGGCCTTCGAATACCTCAAATCCAACTGCAGCCGCTACGGCATCGCCACCGACACCATCGACAAGAGCAACATCCACATCCACGTCCCCGAAGGGGCCACTCCCAAAGACGGCCCGTCGGCCGGCATCACCATGTTCGTGGCTATGGTCTCCGTGTTCACCGGACGCAAGGTGCTCCCCAATATTGCCATGACCGGCGAAATCACCCTCCGCGGCGACGTTACGCCCATCGGTGGCGTCAAGGAGAAAATCCTGGCCGCCAAAAGCGCCGGCATCACCGACCTCATCCTCTGCCACGACAACCGCCGCGATGTCGAGGATATAGAACAGCGCTACCTCGAAGGACTCGAATTCCACTATATCGGACGCATGGACGAAGCCCTCGCCCTGGCTCTGCAGCCCGAACCGAAGAAGACCAGTGGTAAAAGCGCCAGGAAGACAAAGAAATAAAACCGGGGTTCGTATGAAAAAGACTTTCGTCCTGCTGCTGGCTTCCGCGCTTCTTCCGCTTCTTCCGCTCCACAAGGCTTACGCCCAGGTGTCGGCCTTCTCCGCCACCAACCAGAATATGGCCGTCCTGCCCGACGATGTGAACAACCTATCGGTGGTCGATGGCGACCTCTACTGCTACGCATCCGGTGTGCTGCTCAAGGCGCAGCGTATCGGCGAGCAGATGCTCGGATTCTGGCCCGATACCGTCTTCGCACGCGCCGTCGAAGGCACCAATTATGTCGTCCGTCATCCCTCGTCGGGCGACTACTACCTCACGCGCCCCGACAAGAAAGGACGCTCGCAGCTCGTCCGCTACCACATCGACGAGAAAGGCCGAGTGAAAACCAAACGCGAGAAGATGGGCGGCATGACCGTCGAACACCCCACCTTCACCGCCGACGGCCGCGTGATGATTTTTGCCTCCGAAGGGCGCGGTCGCGGCGGCTACGACCTATGGTTCTCGTTGCTCGAGAAAGGGAAGTGGGGCAAGCCTGTGAATCTGGGCGACCGTATTAACACCGAGGGCGACGAAATCACCCCCTCCATCTACGGCGACTGCCTCCTCTTCGCCTCCAACGGCCAGCCCGAATCCGACGGCTACCTCTCCCTCTATTCCACGCGACTGGTGTCCGAACGCCGCATGGGCGACACCGCCGTCGTCCTCCAGCTCGGCCGCTGCCGCGTCCAGCTCCTGCCTCAGGAGCTCAACGATCCCGATGCCGACGACTTCGACCTCGTGGTCGACACCGCCGCAGGCTACGGCTACTGGATTTCCAACCGCGATTCCAGCGACACCGCATCGCTCTTCTTCTCCTTCAACGGAAGCCTCGACGGCGTCCAGCTTTGGGGCCAGGTACTCGACCTGCTCCAGAACCGCCTCGAGAACGTCCGCGTCGTCGCACTCCAAGGCGGCCACCAGGTGTGCAACACCGCCACCGACCAGGACGGATTCTACCATCTCTACCTCCAGGCCAACCAATACTACGAACTCTCCTACCAACTCGACGACTACTTCATCAACTACGAGCAGGTCAATACCGCCAAAGGCAGCACAGAATACCTCATCGGCGAAGCCCGCCGCGACGTCGAGATGAGCAAACTCCAACTCGGACAGCGCCTCTACTTCAACGACCTCTTCGGCCCTGACGCCGACGTCGAACTCAGCGACTACGGCATCGAACAGCTCGAACCGCTCATCCAGTTCCTCCTCGACAACCCATACATGAGGGTCAGCATGACCCTCTACAGCGACCTCACCGAAGACGCCTCGTTCAACAGCCTCCTCACAGCCCAGCGGCTGCTCACGCTCGAGAACCTCTTCTACCGCCGCCTCCCCTCGTCGGTCGGAATCCACACCGAGAACGGATGTCTGGCCGGATGCGACAACGCCACCGGCGGCTCACGGCTCATAGTGGTCATCGAAAAATAGCCAAAATCCATCCTCCGCACCACCTTCCGCACCTTTTTTATGGGCTCGGGATTTAGGTTGTATATAAAATTATTCTATATCCAACAGACTGATTTATAACCCAGAGCGGAAATAAAACCTGCAATTTTGAAAAAAAATTTTGCCATATCGGGAAAAGTGTGTACTTTTGCACCCGTTTTCGAGAGAGGGGCAACCCACAGAAAACTAACGATTGTTCGGGGTGTGGCGCAGTTGGCTAGCGCACTTGCATGGGGTGCAAGGGGTCGAAAGTTCGAGTCTTTTCACCCCGACAATTTTTCTAGCAGGAGGACTTTAATCCCGGTCCTCCTTGTTTTATGTCGGTTCCCTTTCATTTTCCAGCGCAGAAAAGTGTCCGCCGGGACGAAGAACAGACGAAGAACAGACGAAGAACAGTCCTACCAGATACATTGAGCATACAAGGAAAACCCCTGGAGAACACCAGCGGTTCGCCCAGGGGGTGGCTATCGTCTGCCTATGGCACCCTGCTGTGCCGGGTCAGCGGTTCTTTCGGTTTTACAGTAGTTCTTCGAGGGTCCAGAGGCGGTTGGTGTTGGAGCCTTTGATGAGGATGGTGGCATCGCTGATGGGGTTGGCTTTGAGCCATTGGGCCACGGCTTCGGTGTCGGCGAAGCGTCGCATGGGGTGGGGGAGGGCCAGACCGTCGAACTCGGGGCCTACCAGCAGGCACTCGTCGAGGTGGCACCCGGCCAGCAGGTCGACCAGCTGCTGGTGCTCGCGGCGCTCGTCGCGTCCCAGTTCGTGCATGCCGCCGATGATGGCGACGGGCTTGGTGGGCAGTGGGCTGTTGGCGGTGGACAGTTGCCCGAAGCTCGCGATGGCGGCGGCCATGGAGGAGGGGTTGGCGTTGTAGCAGTCGAGGTAGAGACGGTTGCCGCGCGCGGTCTCTTTGTATTCGGAGCGCTGGTTGCTGGGGACGTACTCTTCGATGGCCTCCTTGATGTCGAAGGGTTCGACGCCGAAGTGCAGGCCCACGGCCACGGCGGCCATGCAGTTGTCGAAGTTGTAGCCGCCCAGCAGGTGTGTGTGGACGTTGTAGACGTTGTCTTCCACCTCGAAGTAGAACTGCATGAAGGGGTTATCGTTGACGTGGCTGCCGTGCACGTCGGCATCGGCCGAGTTGCCGTAGGTGAGGAGGCTCAGAGGGGTCTTCTCGATGGCTGTGGGGACGAAAGCGGGGTTGTCGGGCTGGTAGGCGGGTATGACGGAGCGCAGGCCGGGGATGGTGGCCAGGCGCTCGGCCTCGTGCATCAGGCGCTCGCTTCCGGAATTGACAAATGCCAGTCCGTGCTTGCCCGCCAGCCAGCGGTAGAGCTCGGTCTTAGTCTGCACCACCCCCTCGAAGCCGCCGAAGCCCTCGAGGTGGGCGCGCCCGACGTTGGTGATGAGGCCGCAGTCCGGGTCGGCGATGCGGCAGAGCTGCTCTATCTCGCCCGGGTGGTTGGCCCCCATCTCGACGATGGCGATCTCGGCGTTGGCCGGTATGGCCAGCAGGGTCAGCGGAACGCCGAGGTGGTTGTTGAAGTTGCCGCGTGTGGCCGAGGTGCGGTAGCGCTTGGCCAGCACGGCGTGTACCAGCTCCTTGGTGGTGGTCTTGCCGTTGGTGCCGGTGATGCCTATGACGGGTATCTGCAGGTGGCGGCGGTGGTGGGCGGCCAGCTCCTGGAGGGTCCGCAGCACGTCGTCGACCCCTATGAGACGCGGGTCGTCGTTCCACTGTCCGCTGTCCGCTTTCCATTTCTCGTCGACGACACAGAGCGCCGCGCCCTGCTCCAAGGCTTTGGGGGCGAAGGTGTTGCCGTCGAAATGCTCGCCCTTCAGGGCAAAGAAGATGCACCCGGGGGTGATGGCGCGCGAGTCGGTGGTGACAGCGCGCGACTGCAGGTAGATGTCGTATATTTTCTCAATCATGCCCCTAATAACGTGCTTCTCAGGTGCTTTATTGTCTCAGGCGTCTTGTTTTTTCGCCAGACCTTGCACCAGCAGCGTGTAGGTCTCCTCGCGTCGCTGGGCCAGGTAGGCCCCGGTGGCCTGGGCATCCATGCCCATCAGGTCGCCCAGCACCGAGGCCGAGAGGTGCGAGAAGATGACCAGCGAGACAATGTCCACATACAGGTGCAGGGGTTCCACCTTGCGTATCTGCCCATGCTGCATGGCCGTCTCGGCCGTCTGGCAGAAGCGGCGGAAGAAGTCCTCGCGGGCCATGTTCTCCATAAACACCGCCTTGATGCTCTCGCGCCGCTCGGTGTCGAGCACCAGCTCGTTGAGGAAGAGGTGCACCGTCTGCGGCGCCTCGGCGATGATGTCGAAGTAGGTGTCCACAATGGTGCGCAGCAGGGGGAAGAAGTCGCAGCCCTCGTCGAGCGGCACCCGCAGGCGGCCGACGATGCTTTCGAATTTGGAGATGAATACCTTCTGGAAGAGGTTCTCCTTGGTGCGGAAATAGTAGTGGACGAGTGCCTGGTTGCAGCCCACCTCGCGGGCAATGTCGGTGGTCGAGGTGGCGTTGTAGCCCCGTTCGGCGAAGAGGCGGCTGGCGGCGGCCAGTATGCTGGCCTCCATGTTCTTGTTTTTGGTTTCCATGGTTCAGTGGTTAAGTATGAAGTGGAGTCGGTTCTGTACGTTGGCTTCCGATGTGCCGGCGTCGAAGTCGAGGAAGAGCAGCGAGAGGTCGGGGTAGCGGTCCTTGAGGCGTTTCTCGATGCCCTTGGATATGATGTGGTTGGCTATGCATCCGAAGGGTTGCACGCTGACCACCTTGTCGATGCCGCTCTCGGCCAGGTGGCATATCTCGCCCGGCAGCAGCCACCCCTCGCCGAAGTTGGCGGCGGGGCTGATTACCTGGTGCGAGAGGCGGTAGAGGTCGTATACGTCTGTGAAGGGGCGGTAGAAGGGGAACCCTTCGCAGATGCGGTCCATGCGGTGCATCACCGCCATGGCCAGTCTGTTGGCCCCTTTGGCCAGCCCGGCGGGTATCTGCGGGCGCCGTATGTGCAGGTCGTTGTCGCCCTGCATGGCAGGCAGCGCCGAGAGGAAGAAGGCGCCCAGCGCCGGCGGCACCACCTCGACGCCGCGCTCTATCAGCCACGATACCACGTTCTTGTTCGAGAATGAGTTGTATTTGACGTATATCTCGCCCACCAGACCCACGCGCGGAGCCTCCTTGGCAGGGTTGATGGCGGCGCTGAAGTTGCCGGCCGCTTCGCCCAGCAGGCGCAGCAGGCCTTTGCAGTTGCGGGTGGCTATCAGCGGCTGCGCCGCGGCGGTGTAGTGGTCGTAGAGGTGGCGCGCTGTGCCGGCCTTCTTTTCGCGCACTGCGGCGGGGTAGTACAGCTTCTGCAGCGCGTCGGCATAGAGGATGGTGTACAGCGTGATGCGCCACAGCTTGCCCCACGGCAGAGAGAAGCCCGGCTGGGTGTCGGTCAGCCCGTCGGACAGGGCGACAGATATGACGGGCACGTCGGCGAAGCCGCCCCGCACCATGGCGTTCTTGATGAGTGAGTAGTAGTTGCTGGCGCGGCACTGTCCGCCGGTCTGGCTAATACCGACGGCGGTATTCTTCAGGTCGTATTGGCCCGAGCGCAGGGCGCGCATCAGGCTGCCCACCACGATGGTGGCGGAGTAGCAGATGTCGTTGTTGGCTTCGCGCAGCCCCTGCTCGGCGTCGTCGAGGTTGCCCATGGGCAGGCACACCATGCGGTAGCCCGCCAGCGAGAACAGCGTCGGCAGGTACTCGGAGTAGCCCTCGGCGAAGTAGGGGGCCAGGATGGTGCGCCGCCGGTCCTCGGCGGTGTAGGTCTTGGTGGTGAAACTGTTCTGAAAGTTCGGAGTATTCGGAGTATTCCGAGTATTCTGAATATTCTGAATACTCTGATTCCCTACCGATTCCACCAGCGATCGCAGGCGCAGCTTGAGCGAGCCGATGTTGTTCACGTCGTCGATTTTCAGCACGGTGAGGTTCTTGCCGAAGCGGTCGAGTATGGAATGCACCTCGTCGAGGATGAAGGCGTCGGGTCCGCAGCCGAAGGAGGTGAGCTCCACCATGTGGAGGCCAGGGTAGGGGTGCTGCCCGGCGAACCAGGAGGCCTTGAAGATGCGGTTGGGGTAGGCCCACTGGCTGAGGGCGTTGATGTGGCGGTAGACGTCGCTGCCTTCGGTGGAGGCCACGTTCTCGGTGATGACGTCGATGCCCATGTCGGCTATAGCTTGCGACACCTTGTGCTCGATCAGCGGGTCGATGTGGTAGGGGCGAGCCGCCAGCAGTATCGCCATGCGGCCGTCGGCCATGGCCTGTTGCAGCACCTCGGTGCCCCGACGTTCGAGGGTGGCCAGGTAGTCCTCTTGCGCGGCCAGGACTTTTTCTACCGCTGCCAGCGCGGTGCGCTTGCCTACGCCAAGTCGGCCCAGGTATTCGACGCACGACCGCTCGAGCATCCGCCGGTCGGCGAAACTCGCCACCGGGGCGTCGAAGGCTATTCCATGCCGGCCCTCGGGGTCTATCGACGAGCGTATCACGTCGGCATAGCCACTCACCACCGGGCAGTTGAACGAGTTGCCGGAGTGCGTGTCTTCTTTCTTTTCGAAGACCACCCAGGGGTAGAGTAAGCGGTCGACGCCGCGCCCGATGAGGTCCATCACATGGCCGTGCATCAGCTTGGCGGGGAAGCAGATGTTGTCGGCCACCACGGTGCGGATGCCCTGCTCGTAGAGGTGGTTGGTGGAACCATGCGAGAGCACCACCTCCATGCCGCTTTCCACCAGCAGGGTGCACCAGAAGGGGAAGTCCTCGTAGATGCCCAGTGCCCGTGGTATGCCTATGCGGAGGGTGCCGCCTGCGGCGGGTTTCATGGACCGCTGCCATAGCAGCCGGTTCTTTTCGGCAAACATATTCACCCCCTTCGCCACGCTTTCGGCAGCGGACGAGTAGATGCGTTCGCATTGGTTGCCCGAGTGGAAGGTGCGGCCGTTGGCGAAGCGGAATGTCTTCACCGTGCAGTGGTTGTCGCAACCCGGGCAGGTCTCGATGCCAGTCTCGTATTCGCGCTCACGCGCTAAATCCTCTATCGTCATAAAAACTTTTAACTCTAAACTATTAACTCTTAACTCTTTTTCAATGCGTAGAGTGCTGCGCCGTAGGCACCGGCCAGCTCGGGGTAGTCGGTGAAGCTCACCGCGTGGCCCGTCAGCCGCTCGAGGGCGCGCACCACCGAGTGGTTCTTGAACGTGCCGCCCTGCACCACGATGTGGCTGCCCATCTCGTCCATAGTGCGCAGTTTCAGCACTTTGAACAGACAGTTCTTGATAACCGAGTAGGAGAAGCCTGCCGCTATGTCGGCCACCTCGGCGCCCTCGCGCATGGCTTGCTTCACCTTCGAGTTCATGAACACCGTGCAGCGTGTGCCGAGGTCGTAGGGATGGCGTGCGAAGCAGGCCAGCTTGGCGAAGGCTCCGATGCTGTAGCCCAGCTGGTTGGCGAAGGTCATGATGAAGCTGCCGCAGCCCGACGAGCAGGCCTCGTTGATCTCGATGCGGCGTATCGAGCCGTTGTCGACGAAGATGGCCTTCATGTCCTGCCCGCCGATGTCGAGCACGAAGCTGACATCGGGGTCGACGGCCTGTGCGGCGGTGTAGTGAGCCATGGTCTCCACCAGCCCGTGGTCGAGGCCGAAGGCGGTGCGCAGCAGGCTCTCGCCATAGCCCGTGGCTGCCGAGGCCACGATGTTCACCCCGGCGGGGTCGGCGGCTGCGGTGCGTAGCTTCTCGATGGCGGAGCGGAAGGTGCTGTAGCTGTCGCCTCGGTTGAAGAGGTAGTCGCGATAGGCCATGCGCCCTTCGGCGTCCACCAGCAC
Source organism: uncultured Bacteroidales bacterium (assembly GCA_900321975.1). Classification (GTDB taxonomy): domain Bacteria; phylum Bacteroidota; class Bacteroidia; order Bacteroidales; family P3; genus Colimorpha. The sequence goes on along the minus strand of ONYC01000002.1, from coordinate 4,788 downwards.
CAGCTTGGTGGTGGTGCTTCCCGAGTCGACGCCCAGGTAGTAGTCGCCTGCGGGCAGCCCTTCGCTCTGTGGCACCTCGAAGCCGCGCTTGCTGTCTATCCAGCGGTCGTAGTCGGCCTGGTCGGCGAAGAGCGGTTCGAGTGCCGAGGCCGTCGCCGCCGTGCCGTCGCTGACGGCCGAGGCTGTGAGGCGGAAGCGGTCGGTCAGTTCGCTCACGCTTGCCGGAGTGCCCTCCGCTTGCGCCAGGGCGCAGCCCAGGGCGGGCACAAGTTGGGGGTATTGCGGCACCACGAGGTCGTCCTCGGATAGCTGCAGCACCTCGCCGATGTGGCGCCGCAGCTGCGGCAGGAAGGCGAAGGGGCCGCCGCAGAGGAACACGCGGGGCTTGACCTCGACGCCGCGTGCCAGGGCGCTGACCACCTGCAGGGCCACGGCGCGGAACATTGAGGCCGCTATGTCGGCCTTGCTCACGTTGCGTGCCAGGAGGTTCTGTATGTCGGTCTTCGAGAAGACGCCGCAGCGCGAGGCGATGGGGTAGACGGTGGTGGCCTTGGCGGCCAGCGCGTCGAGCTCGGCGGTCTCCACGCCCAGCAGGGTGGCCGTCTGGTCGATGAACGAGCCGGTGCCGCTGGCGCAGTTGCCGTTCATGCGCATGTCGGACACGCGTCCCTCGTCGAAGAAGATCATCTTCGAATCCTCGCCGCCGATGTCGATGAAGGTGCTGACGTCGGCGGCCAGGTGGCGCACGGCCTTGGCGGCGGCCAGCACCTCCTGCTCGAAGGGCAGCGACAGGCGCTCGGCATAGCCCATGCCCACGCTGCCGGTCAGTGTGGCGCTGACGGCAACGTCGCCTAAGGCCGTGCGCAGGGCGCCAAGGGCCTCCTCGGCCACGTGTGCAGGCCCGGCGTTGTGGCGCCGGTAATCGGTGTGAACTATGCGGCCGTTGCTATCGACGGCACAGAGCTTCAGCGTAGTCGACCCGATGTCGATTCCGAGATGTATTATTTTCCCGTATATTTCTGACATATAGTTATTTAATGTATATTTTATATGTATATTTAATAGACTTATTAAATTGCAAAATTAAATAAAAAATCGACACGGTAAAATTTTTTTTCGCCGTGTCGTTATTTTTAATGATAATGATGCTGACCGAGGGCTGTAAGTCCAGCTGGCTGACGGGGAATCCTGCCTATCCTAAATACCTTTGGCTATATTCCATATCCAATTGGCAACAATAACGGAGATTCCGAGTGCTGTAGTGAGCGGTGGCCAGGGTTTGTGAAGAATATTTTGCACGATTTGGGTCCTGTGGATTGCGTCCCACCACGAGCAGGCTGCCACAGCCACTACTGTGATAGAAAATAATATGGCCATGGGGTTGATTTTCAAGGCATCTGTCACTTGCCCATGCAGCAGGCTGGTAATAGCTCGTACCCCACCGCATCCAGGGCAAGGTATGCCAAAGATTTTATGGAACGGACAGAATGGGCGGACGGCTATTGCATCACCCGCCCATAGCCAGAGGGCGACAAGTCCCAGCACCGCAGTTAACAGTATGGGACGTAAGAATCTCATGTTTAGAACATTAGTGATTCGTTGAATTTTTTGAAGTTTGCCTCGTAGGTTTTACCTTTAATCAGGAACCAGTCGATTATAGTCCAGACTCCGCAACCGCCACAGGTCAGCAACTTGGCTATACCGAGGCCTGTATCGCCCAGCATGAACCGGTCAACACCAAGGCTGCCTAGGAAAATGGATATAATCAATATGGTTGTTGGATTGTGCGGGGAAAGGCCAAGCACCTGTGCCTCTTTGTCGGCAGGCAGATTGGAGAGCTTCTCTTTTATCATAACCCAGTGTTGCGGAAGAAAGCATTCCTTGTTGTTCATTACAAACATGTCAATCTTCGATTGTTCCATCATTCATTCCCTGATACGTGTCGGGCGCAACTTTTGTCGATGTTGATTCCCATTGACATCGTTTTGTATAATTCGTTCTATAGTGCAAGGAAATACAAAAAAAGCGCGGGAATCTGTCACTTTGCTTATCCCGCTGCTGAGGCTCTCGCATTGCCTATGGTTACAGAATAAGCAATGCCGAAGCCCACGCGTTATGGATATAGTGAGGACACTATATGCCAAACCAATGGACGAAGGAACATTGCGCTATTGCGGTAACCATTTGAATTTGCGAGATTCAGCAGCCGCAGATAAAACGCCGTTACAGCGTCTTTCCTATATGTCCTGCCGCTTCCTGCAGGGGTGTTGTGGCACCCTGCGCGCTTGGCCCGTCGCTCTCGAGAGGGGTTTCGGCGGTCGGGGAAACGACGGTGCAAAGATACAAACTTTTTCCAATATGGCAAAAAAAAAAACGTGCAGGCCTGGCGGAAAGGTCTGCACGGAGGTTGTTGGATGACGCGCGCTGCTCCGTTAGTCCAGCTGGCTGACGGGGAAGGTGAAGTAGGTGTCGGGGAAGGGTTCGTCGCGGAGGGTGAAGTGCCACCATTCGCTGTCGAGGGGTTTGAAGCCGTGGCTGAGCATGGCGCGTCGCAGCAGCATGCGGTTGCCGAACTGTTCGGCGGTGATGCTGCGGCCGGTGGGCGAGGTGCTGTTGTCGCCGGTGTATTGGCCCGTTTCGGGGTTGCCGCAGAAGTCGGGATGGCTCTCGGGGCCGAACCAGTCGAAGGTGCCGCCCATGTCGACCTCTTTCTCGGTGCGCATGTCGAAGAGTGTCAGGTCGACGGTCGAGCCGCGTGTGTGGCCGCTTTTGGCCATGATGTAGTCCTGTTCGAAGAGGACGCTCTTCGGCAGGTCGGGGTAGAAGTAGGGTTTCATGGCGGTGTCGCTGACGTCGGCGGCCCAGCGGACGAAGTGGTCGACGCCGCGCTGCGGGCGGTATGCGTCGTAGATTTTCAGGCGGTAGCCCATGGCGCGGAGGTCGTCGCTGACGGCGCGCAGGCTGTCGGCGGCCTGCCGGGTGAGGAGCGCCGTGGGCTGTAGGTAGCCGTCGATGCGGGTGCCTACGAAGTTGTAGGTGCCGAAGTAGCGTATCTCCAGTATGGCGTCGGGCACGGCGGTGGTGAGGGTGACGAACTGGCTGCTGTCGTCGGTGGGGCTGACGGCACTTTCTTCTTTGCCGCAGCTGCTGCAGGCCGCCAGGCCTAACACGGCGACGGCAATGGCCGCCAGGCCGCGGAGTTTGCGGGTTCTGGTTTCGTGGTTCATCCGTTCTTTGCTTTTTGTTGTACAAATAGTTGTTCCATAATAGGTTGCAGGTGTGTCGGCGTCGACGCATCGCGCTGCAAAGGTACGCTTTTTTTCAGAGCAGTGAAAATTTTAACATCTTTTATGTAACAAAATCCGCCGGAATGCGTTATGTTTACGGCGCACCAACGACACTCCCGGCCAAGTTTCAGGTTAAAGAACAGTTAAGGAACAGTTATAGAACAGTCCTAGGAGATACCTGTCGGATACCTTGTGTGGCCTAGGCGTGGCCCTGCCGTCGGCCGCTGGATTTTTTTTTCGCCCCCGCATACCAAACCGCCATCGCGCGCGTTATTTATATCGGTTTCAATATTAAACGACTATGAGACGATACGTGTTTTTGGTCCTGACGCTGCTGCTGGCCGAGCCGGCGGCGGGTCAGGTGGTCGACAGTGTGGCTTCGGAGCCGCCGGAGCTGGAGCGCAGCTACGAGCGCGAGTATGCCGAGGCGCAGCAGGCTGCCAAGCGTGCCGCCCGCGAGCAGCGCCGGGCCGAGATAGGGCGAGGCCTGCGCTTCGAGCTGGCCCCGACCGTGGGGCAGGGCTACAACACCCTCCTCTCGCAGCGCGGCAGTGCCTACCACCACCACGCCTTCGACGCCGGCGCCGCGCTGCTGCTCCACTGGCCGCTGAGCCGCCGATGGGACCTCTCGGCAGGCGCAGGCTTCCGCCTCTCGCAGCTCTCGTTCTCCAACTCGGTGCAGTTCAACACATCGTCCCACACCCTCGTGGGGCACGAGCTGGGCGGCTGGCGCGACTACCGCTGCCTCCTCTCCGAGCGCAGCATCGTCGTGCCCCTGCGCGTCAACGTGGTCACCAACAGCCTCACCAATATCTACCTCGGCTTCAACATCGCCTACGCGCTGAGCAACACCTTCGGCTACGACCGCATGGGCCAGAACGGGGACTGGGAGCCCGACGAGGAGCTGATGATGAACAACATAGAGACCCTCGGCACCTGGCGCGCCGAGGTGGCCGTCGGCATGACCTTCCCCCTCTGGTGGATCTTCCGCTGGGGGTGGGAGCTGTATTTCAGCCTGACGCCCACCTTCGACACCTCGATTGCCGGAACCCCGTCGGTCCACGAGTTCGGCCTGCGCCTCTCGCTGTAAGCCATCGCCTGGCAGGACGTGCGGCTGTGCTGCCCGACTGCCAAAATGTCAGCATCCGTGTCAGTGTGGCAGGATTGCGGCCACTTCGGGTCGCGACCTGCCGGTTGGCACGGTTGTTGTTATATGTAGGGTGTCGCTAAAGACCTAGGACGCCTAGAATACCTGGAAAATCCTAGAAACCCAATCAAGAAAACAAAAAAAGAAAGGAACAATAAAATGGCAAAAATCATCGGAATCGACCTCGGCACAACCAACTCCTGTGTCAGCGTCATGGTAGGTAACGAACCCGTAGTTATCGCAAACAGCGAAGGCAACCGCACCACCCCCTCCGTGGTGGGCTTCCTCGAGAACGGCGACCGCAAGGTGGGCGACCCCGCCAAGCGTCAGGCCATCACCAACCCCCACAACACC
>ONYC01000091.1 GCA_900321975.1 uncultured Bacteroidales bacterium | reverse complement strand
TGTCCGGTTGTTGTCCGCTTGTTGTCCGCTTTTAAAGCGGACAACAAGCGGACAACAACCGGACAACAAGCGGACAACAGTGGTACTAATATGCTAGTTGTATTGGAGTAAGGGTGAATACACCATTACACCATTCCGCCATCAATTGTCCATCGGGGAAGCGAGGTCGACGCCCACCTTGACCCCAACCCGGATCAGGTGCAGCGCGGGCACACTGCTTGTGCCGCCGTCCCATCCGAACGTGCCGTGATAGTCGATCCGCGAGGCATCCCGCTTGTTAATCTCCAGCAGCGGCCCGGCACCGTCGGCACGGACCAGGCTGGTAAGCCCATAAGTGGCATACAGGCCCACATACACACCTCCTCCATCGCCCAGCGGCAGGCGCATCCCGAGGTCGGCCAGCACTCCCACACCGGGCCTGAACCCGCCGATTGAAGTCTCCGCAACCTCGTCGTATGTCGCGAAGCCGTGTTCCGGCATATCGCCCACCCTGTAAGGGCCAAGCGCGGGGAACATGCCGCTGGTGGTGAAACTTCCGCCGGCGGCGGTATACGAACCCTTCGTCGGCATGTCGAACTCGACCCCCGCTCCGCAGATAAAAAAACGTCCGCCGCCGACCGGCATCCTGTAGAACGCCTCGACCGGCAGCGCTATCACCACCATGCTCTGCCGTTCCTTCCAGTCGTCGAAATGAGTGTAAAGGGTATAGTGTGCACCCGGATTGTCGGCATGGGTGAGACCTTCCGTCGTCTCGTCGAAATTATAGGTGGTATGCGAATTTGTACGTACAATATGCATACCGGCGCCAAACCCGAACCGGGAGAAGAAATGGGTATAGTGTGCCCCGAAGTCGAACCCCACTCCGGGCGTGCGGCTGCCTTCTGCCCCGGGCGACGATATTGCGTTGATACCGACGCCGAACGTGAACCCCAGATAGGCATACGGACGGTCGTAGTTGCGCCTGTACTGCCCCCAGACCGATGAAACTGTCATTAATAGCACTATGAATATGGCAATCTTTTTCATCTTACTGACTCCTTTCATTGTTTGACAATACGGACTACATAACCGTCGATGCTTACCACGTAGCTGCCATCCGGCCAGGCACCAAGGTCGAGCGTCGTAGTAGGCCCGTCGAATACCCTGCGTTCCATTTCAACACCTACGGTGCTGACCACGCGGAGCAGGTGCGACTGCTGCGCCGAATGGGCAATCGTGAGCGTTACTGCAGTGCTGGCCGGATTGGGGCTGGCGCTGACGGCAACATCCTCCTCATCGTCGCTGACGAGGGTCAGCAGGTCGCCCTGCGGACAGGTGTAGGTTGCCACGCCGTCCATCTTGACACTGACGAAGTATTCGCCTGTAAGGCCGCTTTCCTGACGATAGTAGAATCCCGTGGCGCCCGGTATTGCCGCCCATTCACCGCCAAGCTCACGGTGATACCATTGTATGTCGCTGAAGCATTGACAAGTGTCGACCAGGGCTATGACATTGTTGAAGAGCGGCTTGACATAGTCTGCCGAGAGGTCAACGTGGAACGTGGCGGTCAGCGGAGCACTTTCGATCCATGGGTAGCGATGGTCGCGGAACGTAACCGTCACCGCGTAGTCGCCCGTTGGCAGCCCTTCCGGCACCTGGATGACCAGGTTCCCGTCGGCGCCGGTGGCGTCGGTCCAGTCGACATCCTCGATACGGCTGTCGGCAAAGTCGAGCTTATACTGGTCGGGATTGCCCGATGCAAGATGATATCCGATGGTGCCGGTGCCGAAACAGTAACCGTATGTGGCCACATCGAAGGCACCGGTCTCCGAGGGCAACACCGGGTCGAGGATTGCACCGTCGACGGCAAACACCTCGCTTGCGGGGTCGAGAACATAGTTGTTGAGCAATTCGGCGGTGCCTTGCAGTGTATAGCTCAGTGTGATGGTCTTGTCCTCCCCTACCTCGGAGTCGTTGAATACGGCTGTCGTGGTATGGGTCAACGCGTCGTTGCCCTGCACATTGTTCAATGTGCCGATGTCGGTGACTTCGGCCGTAGCATTGCCGTTGACGACCTTTGCTATCTGCGCCGAAGCGCCGGTTACAAACACCGTTGCTGGCAGGATGGTGAGCGTGTTGGTGGCACCCGACAGCGAATCGACCGGAAGCACCGGCCGCGCCACCACATTCCACACGCCGGCCTCTGTCGGGTAGTCGGGCGACGTGATCACCTCGACGCCTTTGGTGAAGGTGAGCACCACCGGCTGCACCCTGCCGGTGTCGTCGACATAGGTGGCACCAAGCCCCGTCTGCGGCTGTGAGTTGTAGACCACCGTGGTGGCTCCCGCCCAGTCGGCGGCGAAAAGTGCATAGCGCAGATGCAGCGTGACCGTACTGTCGCAACCCCACTGGTTGGCACCTGTGAATGTGTGCTGCACATTCTGCGTAACATCCATATCCTGATGCTCGTACCAGTCGTAGGGCTCGTAGGTCAGCGCAGCGGTGTCGCCGGTGTTCTGGTAATGGACCGTCAGGTGCAGCGTAACCGTGCTGTCGCAGCCCCACTGGTTGGCTCCGGCAAAGATGTGTGTATGGTTGTTGCTGCTGGTGGTGAGGTTCTGATGCTCATACCAGTCAAAACGATCGCACTCCACGGCGGTGGTGTCGCCTGTGTTCTGGTAATTGACTGTCAGGTGCA
>ONYC01000090.1 GCA_900321975.1 uncultured Bacteroidales bacterium | reverse complement strand
TCATTCGTCCTTATATCCGGCGGCGATGCGGGCTAAGATATCGCTCGCATCGACCTATTCGTCTTTGTAGCCGGCGGCGATGCGGGCGCGTTTGCGCTCAATTTCGTCGAGGATAATCTTGCGGATGCGGAGGTTGCTGGGGGTAATCTCGAGGTATTCGTCCTCACGTATATACTCCATAGCCTCCTCGAGGCTCATCTTGATGGCGGGGCTGGTGGTCGACTTGTCGTCGGCACTCTTGGAGCGCATATTGGTGAGGTTCTTGGCAGTAACGACATTGATAACTATATCGTTACCCGGACGCAGGCTCTCGCCGATGACCTCGCCGGCATAAACATAGTCGCCAGGTTCGATGAAGAAGGGGCCACGATCCTGCAGTTTGCTGATACTGTATGCTGTAGCTTCGCCGGTTTCTTTGGCGATGAGCGCGCCATACTTATGGTCGTCCATATCACCCTTCCATGGCTGGAACTCAAGAAAACGGTGGGCGATGATTGCCTCGCCGTTGGTGGCGGTCAGCAGCGTGTTTCTCAGGCCGATAATACCACGGCTGGGAATATTGAAGTCGAGCTGCACACGGTCGCCCTTGGTGTCGATAGTGCCGACTTCGCCCTTGCGGCGGGTAACCACATCGATAACCTTGCTCGAGAACTCCTCGGGCACAAGAACCGTCAGCTGTTCGATAGGCTCGCATTTCTGACCGTCAATCTCTTTGATGATAACCTTCGGCTGACCAACCTGCAGCTCGTATCCTTCGCGGCGCATGGTTTCGATAAGCACGGAGAGGTGCATAATGCCGCGACCGTAGACGAGCATTGCATCGGGCGAACCGGTCTCCTCGATACGCATGGCCAGGTTCTTCTCCAACTCCTTGAAGAGACGGTCGCGCAGGTGGCGGCTGGTAACATACTTGCCCTCTTTGCCGAAGAATGGCGAGTTGTTGATGGTGAACAGCATGCTCATCGTGGGCTCGTCGACCTTGATCGGGGGCAATGGCTCGGGATTCTCGACATCGCAAATAGTATCGCCGATCTCGAATGCCACGTTTTTATCCAAATCCATCAACACGGCGCAAATCTCACCAGCCTCGACCGGGGTCTTGATACGTTCTTTGCCCAGACCTTCGAAAGTGTAAAGTTCCTTTATCTTGCTGACAATCTTCTCGCCATCGCGCTTCACCAGGCAGATGTTCTGACCCGCCTGAAGGGTTCCGCGATGCAGACGGCCGACAGCTATACGTCCGAGATACGAACTGTAATCCAACGACGAAATCATCATCTGAGTATTGCCCTCGTCCACTTTCGGAGCGGGGATATGCTCGATAATCAGGTCCATAAGGTATCCGATATCCTCGGTGGGGGTGTTCCAATCCTCACCCATCCAGCCCTGTTTGGCGCTGCCATAGGCGGTGGGGAACTCCAACTGGTCGTTGTTGGCGCCGAGATTGAACATCAGGTCGAACACAGCCTCCTGGGTCAGCTCAGGGTCGCAGTTCGGCTTGTCGACCTTGTTGATAACAACAATAGGCTTCAAGCCCAGCTCGATTGCTTTCTGCAGCACGAAGCGTGTCTGTGGCATGGGGCCTTCGAAAGCATCAACCACCAGCAGCACACCGTCGGCCATATTGAGCACGCGCTCCACCTCGCCACCGAAATCGCTGTGGCCCGGTGTGTCGATAATGTTGATTTTATAGCCTTTATAGCGCACGCTGACATTCTTCGAAAGGATGGTGATGCCGCGTTCGCGTTCAAGGTCGTTGTTGTCGAGGATTAGTTCACCTGTCTCTTGATTGTCGCGAAACAGTTTGGCCTGATGAAGCATACGGTCGACCAAGGTGGTCTTGCCGTGGTCGACGTGGGCTATAATAGCAACATTACGAATGTTTTGCATAAAATATGTATCTTTAAAACAAGTTGCAAAGATACAAAAAAAGTCTATATCATACATAAAAATACTGCACGGATAGGATTGACTGTTCCCATCCGTGCAGTTGATATTGCCAATACTAAAGGCCTTCCTTTGGGGGTTATACGTCCCTGTCTGACGGGGTATAGAATGTTTGTTGGTTATTTTAGAGCAAGTACCATATTCAAGTTTCTAGTTGATGCGTCTGGCATAAGAACTCTGACAGTACAATAAACCATATTTCCAGGTTTGGAATTCTTTATTGCAGAAAGCGCATCTGGTGCTAATTGGAAGCCTTGAGCGGCGAATGCTCTTGCATCGGTTGATGTTATTGGAATATATAGTTCATAGCCTATTACTTTCATGCTGCTGTCAGGAATCTGGAAGTCGAATGAAGGATTATTCATTACAACGAATGTGCCGTCAGAGCACAACTCTTCTCTTGCAACTTTGTCGCCATCTCTGTGGCCAGCAATAGTTAATATGGGGTCTGGCACTTTTTTTACCCTGTATGTACAAACAGCCAGCGGTGTGTTGTTCTTGTTTACCGCAATCTCAACTTTCTCGCAGTTGGTGTCGGGGTGTACTATATATTGTCCGGCACTTTCGCCTAGAGTGATTTCCACGTCAGGCGTGTTAGCGCTGATATTAAGTTCGTCAGGCGCTGTGGTAGAGGATACTACAGAGATGGGGTTGTCAACGCCGGCATACATGTATTGTATGTTGTCCAAGCGGATAATTGTCTGGTCTTGTGATTGCTTACAGCCGCCGCAAACCAGAATGACGATGGCGCTGATGACGGCAACAATTGGATTGAATTTTTTCATTGGTATATAATTTTAATAAGTTGTTTTACGGTTTTGTTAGATTGAAAGCTGCTTATTTTTTTTCAAAGCATTCTTTTGGTGGAATTTCACTCAGTTTTCCAGCATAGCAGCTATACGTTCAAGGGCGTCGGCAAGCATCGTGCGCGGGCAGCCTAAGTTCATTCGGAAGCAATGTTCGTACTCCTTCCCGCCAAACGTAGTGCCGTCGTTCAGTGCAACACGTGCCTCGTTCAGCAGCTTGTCGGCCAACTGTTTATGTGTCAAGCCATAGTCGCTGAAGTCGAGCCATGCGAGGTATGAAGCCTCGGGCAGCACAGCCTTCACTCGTGGCATCTTCTCTTTCAGGAAACTGTCGAGCACCTGCACGTTACCGCGTAGATAGTCAAGCATCTGCCGTAGCCATTCCTCCCCTTCTCTGAAGGCGGCTTCGGCAGCGGTGAAAGCGAAAATATTGCCGCCGGCCACACCAAGACTGTCGAGCCAGCCGAAGAAACGTTTCCTCAAGTCGGGATTGGCCATATAGCATACCGAACTCCCCAACCCCGCAATATTGAATGTCTTGCTGGGGGCCATAAAGGTGATGCTATTGTTCGCAGCCGTTTCGCCCACCGTGCTGTAACTGACGTGTTTGTGCGGCGGGAGCGTGAGGTCGGCATGTATCTCGTCGCTAATAACCAGGACATTGTGCCGCTCGCATATTTCGGCAATTTTCCGCAGCACCTCCCTACCCCACACCGTGCCAGCCGGATTGTGAGGGTTACTCATTATGAAGACCTTGCAACCTTCTGCCTTGCGTTCAAAATCGTCGAAATCTATTGCAAAGCGACCATCCTCTATCTTCAGAGGGCTGCAAACCAACGTGCGGCCGCTATCCTTCGGCAGGTTGAGGAACGGCGGGTATACCGGAGTTGTAACCAGCACTTTGTCGCCCGGCTGGGTGAAGCATAGCAAAGCATAGGCGATGCCGGCCACGATGCCCGGGATGAAATGAAGGTTGTCCTTGGTGGTTTTTATACCATAACGCCTTTCGAGCCATGCTGTTACTGCCTGCCAATAACCCTTCGACGGCATCGTATAGCCCAGCACGCCGTGTTCGCAGCGGCGGCGAATGGCTTCCATAACAAAGTCCGGCGAGCGGAAATCCATATCCGCCACCCACATGGGCGTCAGGTCGTCGCGCCCATACATCGACTGCAAGGCGTCCCACTTGAAGCAGTCGGTGCCTTTGCGATCGATCATCTCGTCAAAATTATATTTCATACCGATTCATTACTATTGGTTCATATCGGGCAGCTCAGCGGACTTGTCAGTTCGCAGCCGCGATTGCGGGCAAGCCACAGCTGGGCGTAGCTGCATGTCGCCTCCACACGTCCCCCACGGCGTTCTATCTCCTCTACCGCTCGGCGCACAAGTTCGGAGGCTATGCCCTGCCCCCGGTATCTGTCATCCACGTAAGTGTGGTTTATCACGTACGCTCCGTCGCGCTCCGGGAAGGTCACCTCGCCCGCTTCCACGCCGTTTTCCACGACATATATCCTGTTTTTCTCTGTGATGTACTCCATAGTTATTTCTTTACATTCAATTTGTTCCAAATTTTCTGCTCCAGGCCGTTGGGCAGCAGTTTTATCAGCAACGGCAGTATGTAATTCACCACGCCTGGCTTCACCACACGACGCCGGCGCAGCATACCGCGCAGGGCCCGCTTTACAAGCCATTGCGGCGTGCGGATAAGGCCCACGGCCACCCCGAGCTTCATCATCCGGGGCTTCATCTGGTAGAGCGGTGTCGCCACAGCCGCTGGCAGCACGGTTGTAACTCCGATACCATATGGGGCCAGCTCGAAATACATCGACTGGGAGAAACTCTTCAGGTAGGCTTTCGTGGCCGCATAGACGGTTATTCCCGGCGCTGGCAGGTTGGCCGTCATCGACGACATATTGACG
>ONYC01000089.1 GCA_900321975.1 uncultured Bacteroidales bacterium | reverse complement strand
CAAATACCTCTCCGAGAGCGGCATCAAGAGCATCCTGCTGAAGACCGAGAACTTCTATATGCAGGAGCAGAACAAATATATGCATATCATCGACGACGAGCTTTACTTCGTTATCGACGAGAAGAACCGTCAGGTGGAGCTCACCGACAAGGGTATGGAGTATCTTACCGCCCTGGGCGAAGACCCCAACTTCTACCAGTTGCCGGATATCGGAAGCTCGATTGCCGAGGTGGAGAACAATGCAAGCCTCACCCCCGAGGAGAAGGTTGCCGCCAAGGACAAGATATATAGCGATTTCGCCATCCAGAGCGAGCGCGTTCATACCGTCGACCAACTGCTCAAGGCCTACACCCTTTTCGTCCGCGATGTGGATTATATCCTCACCGAGGACAACCAGGTGAAGATCGTCGACGAGCAGACAGGCCGTATCATGGAGGGCCGCCGTTGGAGCGACGGTCTGCATCAGGCTGTCGAGGCCAAAGAGAACGCCAAAGTCGAGGCCGCCACGCAGACCTACGCCACCATCACCCTGCAGAACTATTTCCGCATGTACAAGAAGCTGGCCGGTATGACGGGTACCGCCGAGACCGAGGCCGGCGAGTTCTGGAACATCTACAAACTCGATGTGGTGGTGATCCCCACCAACAAGCCTATCGCCCGTAACGATATGGACGATATGATCTACAAGACCAAGCGCGAGAAGTTCAAAGCCGTGATCGACGAGGTGGAACGCCTGATCGGCGAAGGCCGTCCGGTGCTGGTTGGTACCACCAGTGTGGAAACCTCCGAGTTGCTGAGCAAGATGCTCAAGATGAAGAAGATCCCGCACAATGTGCTGAACGCAAAGCTGCACCAGAAGGAAGCTGAGATTGTGGCACAGGCCGGTGAGCCGGGCCGTGTTACCATCGCCACCAATATGGCCGGTCGTGGTACGGATATCAAGCTCAAGGGCGACGTCCGTGAACGCGGCGGTCTGGCCATTATCGGTACCGAGCGCCATGAGAGCCGCCGTGTGGACCGCCAGCTGCGCGGTCGTGCCGGCCGTCAGGGCGACCCGGGCTCGAGCCTCTTCTTCGTGTCGCTCGAGGACGACCTTATGCGACTGTTCGGCTCGGAGCGTATCGCCCAGGTGATGGACCGTATGGGCCTGCAGGAAGGCGAAGTGATCCAGCACTCGATGATCACCAAGCAGATTGAGCGCGCCCAGAAGAGGGTGGAGGAGAACAACTTCGGTATGCGTAAACGCCTGCTGGAATACGACGATGTGATGAACAACCAGCGTACCGTCATCTACAACAAGCGTCGCAACGCCCTGTATGGCGACCGTCTTTCGATCGATATCAGCAATATGTTCTTCGACACCTGCGAGCTGCTTTATACCGAAGGCAGCGATTGGGACGACTTCAAGCTTGAGGTTATCAAAGTGTTTGCCCACGAGGTGCCGATGAGCGAGCGCGATTTCCTGTCGTTGCACCGCAAAGAAGCCATCCAGCTGCTCTACGACCAGTGCTTCAACGCCTATAAGGAGCGCATGCAGCGCCTCTGCGAGACGGCCTGGCCGTTTGTGAAGAACATCGCCGAGAATACCCGTTATGTCAACGTGGCCTTCCCCATAACCGACGGCAAGAAGACGCTGAATGTGGTTGTGCCGGTGAAGAAAGCCTACGAGACCCACGGCCGCGAGGTGCAGCTCTCGATCGAAAAGGGTATCACCCTGGCCATCATCGACGACCTCTGGAAAGAGCATCTGCGTCAGCTCGACGACCTGCGTCAGAGTGTGCAGAACGCCGCCTACGAGCAGAAAGACCCGTTGCTGATCTACAAGTTCGAGTCGTTCAAGCTCTTCGAGCAGATGCTGCTCAATATCAACCGTGAAATCACCAGTTTCCTCAGCCGTGCATCATTACCGCTGCGCGACGAGAACCAGGTGCACGAGGCACGCCAGCCGCAGTCGCCCCAGCGCGGCCTGAAGGCCAGCCGCAACAACGAGTTCGACCGGGCCGCCCAGCAGCAACAGCAGGCTATCGACAGCTCGCGCCAGCAGCCGCAGAAGGTGATGCCCGTCCACGTGGAGAAGAAGGTGGGCCGCAACGATCCCTGCCCCTGCGGAAGTGGCAAGAAATACAAGAACTGTCACGGCCGCGACGCCGAATAAAACAAAAAAAGAGAGGCCCTGCACGCTGCAAGGCCTCTCTTTTTGTTTGTTGTCGCCTGAGGTTATTCGGCGTTGATGTATTTGCCGTCGACTTCCCAGTTGACCAGCTTGGATTCTTTCTCTTTCTTCCACCACAGGAAACCGCCCATCTTGGCGATATAGGCCTGGTAGGTCATCTTGCCGCGCATCTTGCGCACCCACACTTCGCGGATATTGTATTTGGGGAAGAGGTGGCTGACGGTGTCGCGGATGGCCTGGGGGTAGTACTCGCGGTCGACATAGTAGTGGGTTTCGGTGCCGCGGTTCGAGAAGACCATTGCCTGGCGGCTCTTATCGGCATCGAGATAGACGGCCTTGAAGGTGAGCGAGTCCATCTGGTACCATGCTACATTGGTGGCGTCTTTCACTTGGCGCTGGAAGTCTTTCACGTAGCTGACTTTTACGTCTTTTTCGGCTACGGCTTTGCCTTTTTGAGCAAACAGCGCACCCTGAAGCAGTAGGGTGGTGGCTGCAAGTATCAGTATCTTTTTCATATTGTGTGTGTTATTTTAATCTTCGAAAGAGATGTTTCAATCTGCAAAGATACATCTTTTTTCTTAGGTGTGTGAAAATATTTTGGTTGCGCACGGATTATGATGCTTCGCGTGTGCGCTATAAATTGGATATCAGATGGTTGATAACTTGCTCGCCGTCGCGGATGGTCTGTGTGGCCCAATGCAGTTTGAGGTCGAGTTGGTCCTCTGGTGTCAGTTGCCATGGGATGTTGGCCGCCGACCGCATCCGTTCGGTGAGGCAGAAGAGGGAGAGGGCGGCGCATACCGAGATGTTGAAACTCTCGGTGAAACCGTACATCGGGACCTTGACATAGGCGTCGGCACCGTCGATGGCTTCCTGGGTGAGCCCGGTGAGTTCGGTGCCGAAAACCAGTGCTGTGGGTTGGCTGATATTCAGGTCGGTGATCATCTGGTCGTTCTCATGGGGAAGGGTGGCGACGATGCGGTAACCCTTGGAGTGGAGATATTTATACGTGTCGGATATCGACGAATGACGATAGTAGTCGACCCACTTCGAGCTGCCCACGGCAACGTCGCCGGCGGGGTTGAACGTGTTGTTTTTCTCCACAACATGGACATCCTGGACGCCGAAGCAGTCGCACGAGCGGAGGACGGCCGCTGCGTTGTGGCTTTGGTAGATATCTTCCAGTACCACGGCGATATGACGGGTCCGGAGCGGAGCCAGCCGGTCGAACAGTGCCCGCCGTTCGGGGCTGATAAGCGATGCGGCCTCTTCGTAGAGGGCCTCTTTTTGTTCTTTCCCGAGTGATTCGAACTTGGTTTGTTGGTTAGGGATTCGTTCTGGCATTTGCTAATTTTTTTTTGCAAAAGTACGAATAATTTTTGTATTTTTGCAGCTTGAATTTTTAATAAAGAATACATTAAAAGTAATACAATTCTCTAACTACCATTATGTTAGTAGGATACGAAGCAAATAATGCACTGCGCAACAGCCATGAAATCGGCGAGTTTTGTCGCGAATTAATATCCCGTCTGGCCACCGGACGTGTGAATTCTTTCCGTGCTCTCCTTTTTTCGAAAAGGATAAAGAACGCATATAAAGGCTATTATTCCAGCTATACGAACATCAGCACCTATGTCCCGACCGGCTCGTCGAAACTGATGCCGTCGCTATGGATGCGCTATTCTCTCAACCCATGGCTCAAGGCCGAGAAGGTCAAGATATTTCATGGCCTCAACGAAGAACTGCCCTATGGTATCAGCCGCGACATAAAGACCATCATCACCTGCTACGGTGTCGAGAGCCATCAGCGCACTTCGGCATCCGACGGCCTGATGTGGAAGCGCCGCATGAAATATTCGTTCGGTGCCGCCGATATTATCGTTGCAGCGAACAACGACATACGTCAGCAGCTTATAGATTTCGGTGTCAATGCCGACAAGATTGTGGTGATCGGTGCTGAAAGCGGCAATCCGTATGAATTGACCGACAAGATGGTGGAGCAGTACTTCCAGCTCTATCAGCGGCTTGCCGGAGAGGAAAAACAGTAAAAGAATCTAATATACTAACAAGATACTTGATTATGAGAAAACTTGCAGTGGTGGCTTTCGGAGGCAACGCATTGTTGCGTAGCGGACAGAAAGGCACTTATAATGAGCAGCTGCAGAATGTCGAAGACACCTGCGAGAGCCTTAGCGCCCTGCTCGAACGTAACTACAACATCGTTATCGGTCACGGTAACGGCCCGCAGGTGGGCAACGTGATGCTTCAGCACGAGGCCGGAAAGCTGGCCGGAGTGGAAGCCATGCCGATGGACTATTGCGTGGCCGAGACCCAAGGGTCTATCGCCTACCTTATCGAAATGGGATTGCGTAATGTTATGGCACGTCATGATATACAGCGCGATGTGGTTACACTTGTCACCCAGGTGGCTGTCAACAAGCTTGACCCGATGTTCCAGAACCCCACCAAGCCAGTAGGACCTTACTACACCAAAGAACAGGCCGACAAGATGGCTGCCGAGACAGGCGCAAAGTATAAGGAAGATCCCAAAGGCAATGGTTGGCGCAAGGTGGTGGCAAGCCCCAAACCTGTGCGAATCAACAATATCAAGATAGTGAAGCAACTGGCCACTGCCGGTAATATTGTTGTTACCGTCGGCGGCGGTGGTATTCCCGTTGTGGAGGAGAGCGACTATGTTCGTGGCGTCGAGGCTGTCATCGACAAGGATCTTGCCAGCGCCCTCTGCGCCGTGGAAATCGGTGCTGACGAATTCTACATCCTCACCGACGTTCCCAAGGTCTACATCAATTTCCGCAAGGAGAACGAGCAGGCACTTGATACCATCACTGTGGCCCAGGCCAAGAAATACCTCGAAGAGGGCCAGTTCGCCGAAGGGTCGATGGCGCCCAAGGTGCGCGCCGCAATCATGTTCGTTGAACATGGCGGCAAGGAGTGCATCATTACCGAGGCCGGCCAGCTGAACAATCCCAACTGCGGCACTAGAATTGTAAGATAATACCAACACTTACTATTCAATGAAAAAAGTATTGACCACACTACTAGTCGCTATTCTGGCGATGTCAGCCAGTGTTTTTGCCCAGTCTGAAACATCGGAATTCTCCAGAGGCCAGGGTTATTTCATCCGTCCTGAGTTGTATGGAGCAGTATTGGCCGAATTTGGCTACCAGATTAACCCCAACTTTCAATTCTCGCTGGGTGCCGGTGTAGAACTGGCAGAACAAACAGCCGTCCCCGAACTTGTCCTAGGTGTCAGGGCCTATGCCACCGACACCAAATGGACTGCCTTTTTCGACTATCATCTTGGTCTGCTGTTAGTAGGTCAGATTTCTGTTCCAGATCACCGGTTTACCGTAGGAGCAAGTTATAAGAATCTTGATTTCGGTGGCGGTATCATGTATGCAAATATTGATGGAACCGGTATTTGGTCCCCCTGTATTAATATTGGCTACAATTTCAGATTTGGCAACAAATAAAATAGCATAAACAATTAACAATTAAATAATAATAATTATGGCTTACAATTTAAGAAACCGCAATTTTCTGAAAATCCTCGACTTCTCGCCGAAGGAGCTCAACTATCTGCTCGACCTGGCTCGCGACCTGAAACGCGCCAAATATGCCGGCACTGAGCAGCCCCACCTGAAAGGCAAGAACATT
>ONYC01000034.1 GCA_900321975.1 uncultured Bacteroidales bacterium | reverse complement strand
CGGTGCAGCTGCTCGCCGCAGTCGCACTTGCAGCTGCCGAAGATGTCGCCCGTGGCACAGCTGCTGTGGACACGCACGAGGATGGGCTCACCCTCATCCCACTCGCCTTTCTTAAGCACCATGTGGGTGTTGCCGTTGTCGAGTTGGGTGTATGCTATGAGTTGGAAGTTACCCCATTGGGTGGGCAGGAAGACCTCCTCCTCTTTGCGGATGAGGGTTTCGTGGGCGATGCGGTAGGCGATAAGGTCCTTGATGGTGATGATCTTGAGGCCGAAGCGGTGGGCCACTTCCTGCAGCTGGGGCATACGTGCCATAGTGCCGTCGTCGTTGATGATCTCGATGAGGGCGCCGGCGGGCTGGAGGCCAGCGAGACGGGCGAGGTCGACAGCGGCCTCGGTATGGCCGGCGCGCACCAGGACGCCGCCGTTGCGTGCCCTGAGGGGGTTGATATGGCCTGGGCGGCCAAGGTCCTCGGCGCGGGTGGCGGGGTTGGCCAGAGCGCGGATGGTCGAGGCGCGGTCGTGCATCGAGACGCCTGTGGTGCAGCCGTCGAGCAGGTTGTCGACAGTAACGGTGAAGGGGGTTCCCAGCAGCGAGGTGTTGTCGTGGACCTGCATATCGAGCTGCAGCTCGTGGCAGCGCTGCTCGGTGATGGGGGCGCAGAGGACACCGCGGCCGTTTTTGAGCATAAAGTTGACGTGTTCGGCGGTGATTTTCTCGGCGGCCATGATAAAGTCGCCCTCGTTCTCACGGTCTTCGTCGTCGACCACAATAACGAAGCGGCCCTCGCGGAAATCCTCGATGGCCTCTTCGATGGTGTTCAGTTTAAAATCCATTTCTTTACTTCAATCCGAGTTTCTTTTTGACCAGAGGCATGATGTCGTCGCTGTCCTGCGAATAGAGGATGGCAGCGGTGCCGGCGTCGAGGATATAGGTGTAGCCGCCTTCCTTGGCCACATCCTCGATAGCCTTCTTGGCGCGGTCGATGATGGGCTTGAGCAGTTCCTGCTCGCGGTTTTGCAGCTGTTCCTGGGCGCTTTTCTGGAACTCTTCGATGCGGGCGGCCATATCCTGGATCTCGCGCTGCTTGGTCTGACGGATAAGCTCGGTCCATCCAGCCTGGTTGGCCACATAGTCGTTGTAGCGTTTCTCGGCTTCGGCCTGCATCGACTTGAGGGTGTTCTCGAGTTCGGTCACTTCGGCCTGCAGCACCGTCTGGGCCGAGTCGCGGCCGGGCATGATCTGCATCAGGTCGTTGGAGTTGATGTGTCCGAGTTTGACGTTTTTCTGAGCCATAGCACTGCCGCCGAAGGCGAGCATGCAGGCCATGATTGCGATTAAAGTCTTCTTCATTTCTGTTATTGTTGTTTTATTTGTTTTATTCAGGTTTATTACTTGGCACCGCGCAGGGGCATACTCTCTTTGGGGTCGCGTCCCGGGGGCCGCATCTCGGGGTTCTGGGGTTTTTTCTTCTCTGTGGCGGCGCCGGGATCGGTGTCGGAAGCGCCGGGCTTGACGCCCAGAATTTCGAGCACGTCGTCGCTGATGTCATATTTCTTGCTGGCGAAGAGCACGGTGGCGGAACCGGCCTTGTCGAACACGAAGGCGTAGTTTTTCTCCTGTGCGACGCGTTCGATGGCGGCATAGACGCGGTCCTGGACGGGGCGCAGCAGTTCGACGCGCCGCTTGTCGAGGTCGCCGCCGGCGCCGAACCGGAGCTGCTGCAGGTCGCGGATTTCCTTTTCTTTGGCCTTTATCTCCTCCTGGCGGCGCTTTTTGAGGTTCTCGGGCAGGAGGTAGGACTCCTGCTCATAGTCGGCGCGCATCGACTCCAGTTCGCCCTGCTTGTCGGCAAGTTCGGCGGCCCAGTCGGTCACATAGCGGTCGAGTCGCTGCTGGGCGGCCGAGTAGTCGGGCATGCTTTTCAGGACATAGTCGGTGTTGACCACAGCATATTTCTGACCCTGGGCGGGCAGCAAAGCCAGAAGGGCGATGACTATAAGCGCTATTCGTTTCATGATTAATCGAGGTTCTGTCCGATAGAGAAATGGAACTGGCTGCCGCCCGAAGTGCCGTCGAAGCCATAGCCCCAGTCGACACCTATCAGGCCGAACATGGGCATGTACAGACGCACACCGATACCGGCCGAGTTGTACATCTTGAACGGTTGGAATTCGCGGATGTCGCCCCAGCTGTTGCCGCCTTCGAGGAAGCCGGCCACCCAGATGGTTGCCGTGGGGCTTTCGACTATCGGCTGGCGGAGCTCGAGGGTGAAGCGGTCGAAGACCGACGCACCCGAGGTGGGGCTCAGCGAGTTGTTGGTATATCCGCGCAGCGGCACCACTTCGCGGCCGTCGAGCATCCAGCTGGAGAGGCCGTCGCCACCGAGGTAGTAGCGGCCGAAGGGCGAGAGGCCGATATCTTCGTTATAATAGGACATGAAGCCGAAGCGGAAGCGCGTGTTGAGCACCACGTCGCCCACGAGGTTGAGCATCCACGAGCCGCGGACATTCACTTTGTAGTATTCGATCCATTTGTATTTCTCCTTCGGATCGGCGTTGGAATAGTCCTTGCCGCCGATGAGCGAGTAGGGCGGAGTGATGTAGGCGCTGACGCTCACCTCGGAGCCGCTGCGGGCGTAGATGGGCGAATCGAGCGAGTTGCGCGAGATGGTGAAGGCGTAGTTGAAGTCGTTGGCGGCGCCGTCGGTGAAGATGTTCGAACTGAGGCTGTAGTTGTCGAGGATATAGTGCTTGTAGGTGATGCCGTGGCTCATGATGAAGTAGTCGTCGGGCCATTTCAGGCGCTTGGAGAAACTGATACCGGCGCCGGTGATCTGCAGGCTGTAGTACTTCTCGCTGCCTTTCTTGGCCCAGAGGCCGTTGCTGTAGAGGTTGTGATAGACCGTTCCGGTGAGGCTCTGTGCGCGGTGGCCGCCGAGCCAGGGTTCGGTGAACGAGGCGCTGAGGGCGTAGTAGGCCTTGCCGTTGGTCACGGCGTTGAAGGAGAGCTTCTGTCCGTCGCCGGCAGGCAGCGGTGCCCACGCATCCTTGTTGAAGATGTTGCGGACGCTGAAGTTGTTGAGCTGGACGCCGATCTGGCCGATGAACATGCCGCTGCCGTAGCCGCCCTGCAGGTTGAGCTGGCTGGTCGAGCCCTCTTCGACGTTGTAGATGATATCCACAGTGCCGTCCTCCTGGTTGGGGCGGGCGTCGGGCTTGATGCTCTCCTGCTTGAAGTAGCCGAGGGTCACCAGCTCGCGCTGGCTGCGGATCAGGGCGTCGCGGCTGAAGAGGTCGCCCGGGCGGGTGTGGAGTTCGCGCATGATGATCTTGTCGTTGGTGATGGTGTTGCCCACCACCGACACGTTGCGAATCCTAGCCTGCTTGTCTTCGACGATGCGGATTTCGATGTCGATCGAGTCGCCCTCGACAGCCACCTCGACGGGTGTGGCGTGGAAGAAGAAGTAGCCGTTGTCGCTGTAGAGGGATGTGATATCGGTTCCGGAGGGGTTGTATCTGAGATTCTGCTCGAGGGTGGTGCGGTTGTACGGGTCGCCTTTCTCGATTCGCAAAGCACGGCGCAGCACATCGTCGGGATAGACGGTGTTGCCGCTGAAGGTGATGTTGCGGAAATAGTAGCGCTGACCCTCATAGACGTCCACCTTCACCTTCAGGCGGTCCTGCTTGGCGCGCTGCTTGGCGCTGATGGACAGGTCGTCGGGGGCCACCTGCCAAACTGTGTCGCGCACAATGCGGGCGTCGCGGTAACCCTGCTCGTTGTAATAGGTCAGTACCTTCTGCAGGTCCTCCTGGAAATCGCTCTCGACATAGCGGCTCTTCTTCCAGAAGGCTTTGGTGAAGATACGCAGCTTCCACGGTTCCTTGGCGCTCGACCAGATACGCTTTCTGTAGTGCACGTCGTGGGTCTTCTCCATCTTGCTCTGGAGCACGGGCATGGGCACACGCTCGTTGCCGGCAAATATGAGCGAGTCGATTTTCACCTTCTTTCCGCGGTCGACACGGAAATTGATGATCACGCGGCCTGTGGTGTCGGGTTCGGTATCGGCGGTCACTTCGGCGCGGGTGTAGCCCTTGTCGATATAGTAGCCTTTGATTTTATTCACCGAGGTGCGGAGCAGGTTCTCGGTAACGACATCGCCGGTGACGA
Organism: uncultured Bacteroidales bacterium; assembly: GCA_900321975.1. GTDB lineage: Bacteria > Bacteroidota > Bacteroidia > Bacteroidales > P3 > Colimorpha. Next base: position 20,850 of record ONYC01000034.1, on the reverse strand, counting down.
TATTCAGCTGCTCTTTCAGCTTGTCGGCCTCGCCCTTTTTGACGCCGTGGAACTTGAACTTCTCCATACGGGGACGCTCGACGAGGCATATCTTGAGGAATACCATGCGGCCCTGGATGCGGGTAACCTTGATCTGCACATCCTCGAACATGCCCTGCTTCCAGAGGTTCTCCACAGCTGCCGACACTTTGTCGCCCGGCAACTGGATATTGTCGCCCACCTGAAGACCGGCCACCAATGCCACCACACGGGTGTCGAAGTTTTCGGCCCCTTCAAAGTCGATGCCGGCGATTTCGTATGTCTTGGGGGTAAGATAGTCGAGGTCGTATCCTTCGTTTCCGACGACAACCTGAGCCTGTGCCGCCGTAAAAGCAAGGCACAGAGTCATGACCATCAGCAGGAGTTTCTTTATATATCTCATTCAATCTGTCGTTTTTGATGCTATCGGTCTACCCGATAACTATATAATAACTCGCTCCTGCCGGATTTATTATATATACACCAAAAAATTTTTTTATCTGCCTTCCACCTGGGCTTCGGTTTTGCCGAAACGGCGCTGGCGCCGCTGGTAGTCGGCCACAGCGGCATAGAAGTCCTCGTGGCGGAAGTCGGGCCACAGTTGGTCGCTGAAATAGAGCTCGGTATAAGCCATCTGCCAGAGCAGGAAATTGGATATCCTCAGCTCGCCTCCGGTGCGGATCAGGAGGTCGGGGTCGGGATAATCGGCTGTGGCTAGATAGCGGCGCAATGTCTCTTCGGTTATCGATTCAGGTGCCAGCCCTTCGCGGCAGATGCGCTTCAGGGCTTCGGCCACCTCCCAACGCGAGCTGTAGCTCAAGGCGAGCACCAAGGTCATGGCGGTGTTGCCCGCAGTCTGGTCCATACATTGCTGCAGGGTGGTGCGCGAACGTTCGGGGATACGCTGCAGATCGCCTATCATCGAAAGGCGCACATTGTTGTCCATCAACGTTTTCGTTTCTTCGTGCACCGCTTTGATAAGCAGTTCCATAAGGCCGTCGATCTCGGCCTGTGGGCGGTTCCAGTTCTCGGTGCTGAAGGTGTAGAGGGTCAGGTATTTCACCCCGAGCTGCACGGCCGCCTCGACCGCCTGACGCACGGCGGTCATCGCATTGCGGTGGCCGAAGATGCGTTCGTGCTTCTGCTTCATGGCCCAACGGCCGTTGCCATCCATGATTATTGCCACGTGCTGCGGCACACGGCTGCGGTCGATTTGTTCTATTGTGGTCATATCTTTGGTTTATAATTTGCAACGTTTCGAACGGGTCCACCCCAGGAGGGTCTCCAGATTGATACCTATCGAGAGGTGCAGGTAGGCATACCAGTCGTCGAGCGAGTCGTCGCCACGCATAATGCCTGGGGCGTTCACATACCCCTCGACAACCTCGCCGCTGCGGTCGGCCAGCATCACGGCCAGCTCGGGGTCGGAAGCCATCTGCTCGAGCACAGATGTCTCGACGTATGTGGTGCTCACGTCGTCGAGGTAGTCGGTCCATGTTTTGCGGAATCCATATTCGATGCTGACGCTGAACGTCTTGTTCAACCGCGCTTTCATACCGACCCCGAAGGGGAGCATCAGCTGCAGCCGCCGGTAAGGCTTGCGGTCGGGATAAGCCTGCGACCCCTGCCCTTCTGTGCATAGCGGCTGCAAGTCGACCCAATATTCGGTACCGGCGGCGTCGAGATACGAGGCCTGCGGATTGAAATAGAACAGCCCGAGGCCGCCATACATATAGAAAACCCACGTCTTGTCGGTGGCACCGACGCCATAGTTCCAGAAACTGAACTCGCCAAGTGCCGCCGCTTCGAATATCTTCGACCTGAAACTGAGGTTCCTGCGATCGATATAATCGCCGCTGTGCACATTGCCGTAGGCAGCCTCGTAGCGTACCGCCCAGCGGTTTCCCATGCTGGTGCGCAATCCCAAGCCGAAGGCGTAGTCGGGCATTGTCAGGGCGCTCTGGTTGTTAAGGTCGCCGATATAGTTCATCGCCCCGCCCGAAAAGATAATATGCGTCCGCCTCAGGAAGTCGCCTTCCTGGGCTTTGAGCGGGAGCGCCAAAACACTCAGCAACAATGCTATGAGCAGCGGTTTATTCAACAGCGGACCATTTTATCGAACGGCAGATGCCGTCAACCTGCATCAGGTAGTCGCGCTTGTCGAAACGCGGGCAGTAAACAAAGCCGGTAAGTTCGACCAGCTGGGTGCCGTCGGGCGAGAGGATGGTGTAGCTCACGAAGGGGCCTCCCATAAAGTCGCCGAACAGGCGCCACTGGCCGCGGTTCTCGACAGCATATTTCGCACCCTCGATATCGACAACACGGTTGAGGATATCGGCGCGGCGCTCGGTGCCCATATAGCTTCCTTCGGCCGGACCCGGCACATTGCGGCGCATCGTGGTGTCGAGGCGGTTCAGTATCTTGTCGGCTGCGAACTGCTGCTGGTCGCGATAGGGTTCGACATGCACCAACACACTGAGGTCGAAATCCTTGGTACGTTTCAGCAACCACATGAAGCCGTCGTCGTCCTTGGCCACCGAAAACTCCTGCGGCACATTCAGCGTGAAGCCGAACTTGCTCTCCATACGCTTCATAATGTCCACATTACGGTCGCGATAGAAGACGGATGCCATTCGGCGGTATTCGGCTGAATAGAGCTCGGCGACAATGCGGTCGGCATGCCGGCGGAGCAGGTCGCAGAGCGATGCTTCGCTGGTGGCGGCAATATCCACAACCACCTGGGGTTCAGACCACTTGTCGTGGTGGATATACAATTTGTCGGGATTGCCCTCCTTGATGTCGCAAAGCACTATGTTGCGGTGCATCTGGAACATCTGCGTGTTCTCGAGCGACGATACCGGGATTGTCACCACATTGAAGCGCGGCTCCAGCTGCGGGAGGCCTTCCTGCGGGGCACGGAATATCGAGTCTATAAGTTCTTTGGTGGCACCCGTGTAGAGGCCCCGGTCGGCAGCCAGGATCAACTCCTGGGTCTTGCCCGACGAACTCTTCTTGGTAATTGCCTTGGTCTCAGGGCTGTTGCATCCGACGACCAGCATCAGGGCCATCACGGCCAGCATTGCCAGCAGGCCCGGTTTCATTGCTTTTTTCTCCATAGGTAGAAATCTTTTATTGCCTCCTCGATGGGAGTGCTTGTTATTTGCAAATCGCTAATAGCATGATGGTTAGAATAATACTCCTGCACCATCAGCTGGCGCACGTTGAGCGTCGAGAGCTCGGTCCTTATGCCGAGGGTACGCAAGGTGTCGCCTGCCACACCGGCCACAGACAGCAGCCAGTTGGGCAACGTCAGCACCCGCTGGCGGTAGCCCATCACGCGGGCTTGCATCTCGTACAACTGCTTGATACCAAAGCATCCAGCGTCGTTCACCAATATATATCGCTCACCGTTTCCGCCAAGTGTCAGGCCATTCACAACAGCCCGCGCCACATCCTTCACATGGACGAAAGCTTTCCCGCCTCGCGGAGCCACCATCAACCGGCGCCTGTAGGCCGCCAGGAGCAACCGGCCGGACGACGGCTTAACATCCATGGAACCAATCATAAAGCCCGGATTAATCACCACGATATGGCCATCGGAAAATTCGCCTCGGGCCGCTCCGAGCAGGATATCTTCGCCCGCACGCTTGCTGTCGGCATAATAGCTTCCCAGGAACGGCTTGCGCATCGCGGCACTTTCGTCGGCCAACTCATCCTGAGAGCCATATCCGATGGTATTCACCGTCGAAGTGTGCACCAACGTCCTGATTCCATGATGTTTCATCACCTCCAGAAGGGTGGCGCAGAGCGTGGTGTTTATGGCGGTATAGTCGGAGCGATGCAACAGGCTCATATCGGTAACCCCGGCGCAATTCACTATAGCCTCGCATCCGTCGGCCGCCCTGTCCAGATCGTCGGCTACGTCCAGTCGCCCCACAACTATGTCAAATCCTGCCTGTTCCAGCTTGACCGAATCGGCACGCCTGACCAATGCCACCACCCTATGGCCATCGGCCACAAGGGTTTGCAGCACATTGTGCCCCAGCAATCCGCTGGCTCCAAGCAGCAACACTCTCATACTTTAATAACGTCAATCAATGTCATTTATTGCATCCTGCACTATTTTTACTTTGGAGGCAGCAAAGCCGGCGCCTCGCAGAAATCTGACAACGCCGTGTTATCCAAGGCAATACGACGTCATTTCTTCGCCAGTTCTTCAATCGTTCTTCGATTGTTCTTCGATCCGAATCGAAGAACAATCGAAGAACGATCGAAGAACAATCGAAGAACTATCGAAGAACGGTGGTAGTTGATAGGTAGAAGAGTGGTAGAAGAGTGGTTGTAGAAGATGATTATCAGCGACTTAGGTTATATCTAGCAACACAACGACCTAATAAACAGACCTTTGCGGCGATGTAGAACTGTCTGAAACGTAGCTGTTTGTCTCGGGAAAGTGTTTTTTTGACCTTGTATCGTTTTTTTTTGTATATTTGCATCTATATACACTATTGTGAATTAACACGAAGTAATTAATATACAACCATTTAAACCCACAAACCATGAAAAAAACCTTATCAGTTATTGCCGTAGCCGTAGCTATGGTCTTCGGTTTCAGCTCGTGCGAGGATGACCTCGGACTGCTCGGCAGCATCACCCTTACCACCTCCAACGCTGTCGGAGAGCAGGCTTATTCCGCCGACCAGCAGTTCGATTTCCATTCGGCAATCTGCAATGCCCACCTCAGCGATGTGCATATCCAGATCGACAGCCTCGGCATCGACACCACCCTCAACGGCGAGCTTGGCGCAATGTTTGTCGGCCTGACCGACAATTTGCTTAGCGCCAGCGATTTCGACAACATCACCTTCCCGCTGGTCGGTATCAACCTGCGCGACACCGTTGCCGGTACCTACAACTTCACCTACAACATCGACTGGAGCTTCATCGAGCAGATTGACACCACCTCGCTCAACAAGATGATCACCAGCGGTTTGAGCGTCAGCAGCAATCTCGGCAACCTGTTCGTCGTGGCCGCCAGCGAGAATGCCTTCTATGTGGCCATCACCGGTAACATCAATGTTTCGGAGTTCGGCGGCAACGGCAGCCTCGTCAAAGGCACCATGAACAACCTGTTCTGCATCTATGTTACCCGCGACCACCTCGAGACCCTCCGCATGATGCCTCCCTCGCAGCGCGAGAGCATCAACCTGCTGACCGAGTTCCCGACCATCGTCTTCAACGGCAACATGGAAAGCCGTCGCGCCAGCATCGAGACCGTGATGCAGGCCCTCGAAAGCCTTGATGACTAAACGCGGAGCAACTCTCCTCGCCGTGCTGGCGCTGGCAACCCACGCCACAGCACAATTCACCCCAACTGCCCAAAGTGCCCGCAACAGCGCTTTGGGCGGTTGCCTTATTCTGCAACCTGAAACGGGGACACAGCTGGACCTCGGATGGCGGCAGGGGTACCTCAGCCAAGGGATGGCCACCAAGACGCTACAAGCCACAATCCCGGTCGGAAAGACAACTACGGCCTATGCCGGATACAGCCATTTCGGCGATGCCGTCTACCACGAACAGCAAGCCACCGCAGCTTACGCCATCATGCTAAACCGGCAGATAACTGTCGGAGTCTATGGTCAATACAGCAATATCGGCACCGACGACGCACACTATAAACCGCAGCATTGGCTGGACGCCGGAGTGGTGCTGACGGCTGCAGCCGGCGACCGCACGGGCGCCTACCTCGTTGCCGGCAGCCGCCATTGGGATACCGACCGCCCTCTCGGCGGACGCATCGGAGCCACCTACAGCCCCACCGACGGGCTGCTGACTGTGGCCGAACTGGCGATCGAGGAGCGGACACGCCTGCGCTGCGGGTTGGAATACACCTACGAGAAGCGATATTCGGCTCGTGCCGGCCTGAGCACCAACCCTTTGGTGATGACGTTCGGCGTCGGATACAAGATTAAGAACTACCATATCGACCTGTCCACCGAAGTACACCAGGTGCTGGGGCTCTCGCCACAGATAACACTCGGCCTATGTCTCTGAAAGTATGGTTTTTGACGGCGGTTTTGGCATTATTGCCGATGGTGCTCGCGGCCCAAGTCGACGAGGCGCTTGAGCAATGGGCCGAAGAGATGGAAAGCACCGTGCAAGCCGAAGCCTACGCCGACGAGATTATGGAGCTGCGCGAACGGCACCTGAATATCAACGACACTACGGCATTGGATATGATTCCGTTCCTTTCGCCGTTCCAGCAGAAAGCCCTGAAGAATTATATCACACTCTACGGGCAATTGCTGTCGCACAAAGAGTTATATCTCATCCCCGGATTCGACAGCACGACAGTGGCGCTGCTCGAAGGACTGACAGTGGTGGAACCGTGGGGCTTCAGAAAGCTGAGGCTGGCCGACGGAAGACATTCGCTTGTGGCCGGTATCGGAAGTCCAATGGAGAAGGCTGCAGGCTACCGTGACGGACGATACGACGGTGATCCGCTGCACGCGCAACTGGTATATGCATACGACCTTGGGAACAAGGTGAGTGTGCGCATCGCGGCCGACAAAGACCCGACCGAAGCTTGGGGGAAGGGAAACTATGTGGGCTACCATCTGATGCTGAACGGTTTCGGCCGGCTGGAACACCTTATCGTGGGTCGATACAACCTGCAGTTCGGCCAAGGGGTGAACCTATGGTCGGGCCTTCGGCCGTTCAACTTGCTTGGAACCAGTCCGATGCGGTATGCCAAGGGGATACGACCGGCCAGTACTTTCTACGAAGAGGGATATCAGGAGGGCATTGCCGCCACAATTCGCATAATGCGACATTGGCACGCATCAGCATTTGTGTCGAAAAATCATGGAATCAGACTATTGGGAAGTCATATCGAATACCGGAACAACAACCTAGTTGCAGGTATCACCGCCGCCCATACGGCGATGGACGACAGCGTTGCGCCGGCCTACCATATCTACAGCCAAGGGCCGTTCAGCAGCAACAATGTATTGAACGTCAGCGCGGATGCCGTATGGCAGTGGCGCCGCCTGATGCTGTATGGCGAAGTCGGAGCCTCGGACAACGGCGCTACTGCGGGAATCGGAGGTGCAAGAATGATGGTCGACGACCGTAACAGCATAGGTATCAGCTACCGGCACTACGGCACGCAATATCGCAGCCTGTCGGCACAGCCCTATGGCATAGGGGATGGAAACAATGAGAGTGGATGGACTTTGGATGCCAAGGTACGCTTGCCGCTGAAGATAGACGCATTGGTGAGTGCCGACCTGCACAGTTTCCCGTCAATAAGATATGGGGCATACCACCCTTCGGAAGGGGCTTGGCTCAGGGCCCAGATAGGCCGAAGAATCGGGAGCCGGATGACCGCCACAATGCGATATGCCTTCCGCCAAAAAGAGCGCAACATACCATATGGCACAGCCAACGAATATGAATTGGAACCGACCGTCAGGCACCAGATACAGGGTACATTGCTCGGTGAATGGGGCAGATGGTCGACCGAAAGCCGTATAGCCGTATCGCGGTTCGAGAGTGCCGGGAGCGGCCTGCAGCGTGGCTGGATTGTGGCGCAGCAAGCCCGCTACACATGGAAGGCCTTCCAGGCTACTGCAGCAGCATGCCTGTTCGACGTGGACGGCTATTATGCACGCATATACTTGAACGAAAGCTACCTGCAATACAATTTCAACATGCCGATGTACTACGGGCAGGGGTTCCGCTGCCATCTGCTGCTGAAATACAACATAACCGAACGGCTGACCATTGGTGGGAAATATGCCATCACCCACTATTTTGACCGCACGTCGGTGGGGTCGGGTGCAACACAAACCGAAGGGCCTGACCGACAGACCCTCTACCTCCAAGTTCGCTGGAGATTCTGAAAGAAAATCAAGATTGGGATGATTGTATGACTCCCGCCTCCTCGAGCGCCTTATAGGTCTTCTCGGCGGCCAACTGCTCGGCAGCCTTGATGGAGAATTCGATGGCGCTTTGCTGCGGCTGTCCGTCGAGGTTCACACGGCACTCGTACTCCTTACGTGCATTGTGCCCCTGGTAAGAACGTACCACCTCGAAGGTGATCTTACGATGTGTTTTCTGCCCCCAGTCGATGATCTTGCTCTTGTAGTTCCAGTCGCTAACGGCGATGCTGTCGACGTCGAGATAGGTGCGTAAAATCTTGTCGACAAGGACGTGGCGGGTGAAACGGTAACCCTTTTCGAGATACATGGCCCCCACGAGGGCTTCAAACGCATCGCCGCCCATGCTTTTGAACACGCCCGACGAACTGCGTTGATAGTCGATAAGCTCGGGGAGACCTATCTTGCGAGCCAGCTGACCGAGGCTGGCACGGCTTACAATCTTCGACCTGAGGATGGTGAGGAAACCCTCGCCTTCGAACGGGTATTTCCTGTACAGGTACTCGGCCACTACTGCGCCAAGGATGGCGTCGCCCAGATATTCCAGGCGCTCGTTGTTGATACGATGGCCATGCAGGGTTTCGGACTGCGAGCGATGAATGAAAGCAATGTGGTAGAGCTCGGTCTTACGAGGTTTGTAGCCGAGAACATTCTTAAAGAAATGATAGAACTCCGGACTCTCCTTCTGCTTCGTTCGGGAAAACAACATGGGTCAATACTTCCTGAAAGCAAGACATACATTGTGGCCACCGAAACCGAAAGCATTGCTCAGGGCAAAATCAACATTGCGGGTTACTGCCTTGTTGAACGTGAAGTCCAGGGCGGGAATTTCCGGATCGTCGTTGAAATGGTTGATTGTGGGGGGCACAATACCGTTCTTGATGGTAAGGATTGTGGCGATTGCCTCGACGGCACCTGCGGCACCGAGAAGGTGGCCGGTCATCGACTTGGTGGAGTTGATGGCCATCTTATAGGCATGATCGCCAAAGAGGCCCACAATAGCCTTCGGCTCAGATATGTCGCCGATAGGCGTCGAGGTGCCATGGGTGTTGATGTGGTCAACATCGGTGATGCTCATTCCAGACTCTTCAACCGCCTGACGCATGGCATTGATGACACCCAATCCTTCGGGGTGGGAGGCCGTGATATGGTAGGCATCGGCCGACAGGCCGGCACCTGTTACCTCGGCATATATCTTTGCGCCACGAGCCAAAGCGTGCTCAAGCTCTTCGAGTACCACCACGCCTGACCCTTCGCCAAGCACAAAGCCGTCGCGGTCGCGGTCATAGGGGCGTGATGCCGTCTGCGGATCATCGTTGCGGGTGGATAGTGCACGCATATTACCGAAGCCGCCGATGCCGGCTTCCATAATTGCACACTCGGAGCCACCGGCCAACATAGCGTCGGCCTTGCCCAAGCGGATGAGATTGAAAGCATCGCTTATTGCAGCTGCCGACGACGCACAGGCTGCAGCAGTGCAATAATTAGGTCCGCGCAGGCCGTGACGAATGGCTATCTGGCCAGCGCAGATATCAATAATAACTTTGGGGACCCAATAGGGACTGAATCGCGGAATACCGCCATTTACGGCATACTCCATTATTTCGTTCTGCAGACTTGTCACGCCACCCATACCGGAACCCCAGATGACTCCGAAGCGGTTGCGGTCGATATTGGTGTCGTTGAATCCTGCATCACGCATTGCCTCATCGACAGAAACAAGGCCATACACAGTATAGCCGTCGAGGAGACGCATCTCTTTTTTATCAAAGAAATTAAGGGAATCGAAATCTTTAAGTTCTGCCGCTATCTGGCACTTGAACTTAGAGGCATCGAAATGTGTTATCGGTCCGGCACCGCTCACTCCTTTGGTTAACGCGTTCCACAAAGCAGGAACATCATTACCTATAGGGGTGAGCGCGCCGAGACCTGTAACAACAACTCTTTTCAACTCCATAAAGCAGAAAGAGCGGGCTTAGAATAGTAAGTGTTACTTCTGAGCGTTCTCGATGAAAGCGATGGCATCGCCAACGGTAACAATCTTCTCAGCTTCCTCATCGGGGATCTGAAGATCGAATTCCTTCTCAAGCTCCATAATCAGCTCAACGGTGTCCAGAGAATCGGCACCAAGGTCATTGGTGAAGCTGGCTTCGGGAGTAACCTGACTTTCCTCAACACCAAGTTTGTCGGTGATGATACTTTTAACTCTGTTTGCAATTTCTGACATTTCTTTCAAATTTTAATTGATAAAAACTGGTGCAAAGAAACGAATTTTTTCCGATATATAAACATGATTTAACATTTCAACGGGGTTGGACCAGCAATAAACTATTGAGCAAAAGCATATTGCCGGACAATAAAAAGTTATCCACAGGTAGTAAAATGTATTGATTTTTTACTATATTTTATACCTTATATTGTATTTTTTGCCAGTTTTCGCCGTCTATATTTCCTGAGATTTTGGCACAAAAAATGCGGGGCAACCAATGGTTGCCCCGCATTAGCGGAGTATTATGCAAGTAGGATTTTAGTCCTCCTTGGCAGCGCTCATTGCGGGTGCGTTGCCCACAACGAGATCCTGATATTCGCGCAAACCGGTACCTGCAGGAATAAGGTGACCGACAATGACGTTCTCCTTCATGCCTTCCAGCGTATCGCACTTGGCGTTGATGGCGGCTTCTGTGAGAACCTTGGTGGTCTCCTGGAACGATGCAGCACTGATAAACGACTTGGTCTGCAACGAGGCACGTGTGATACCCTGCAACACCTGACGGCAGGTGGCAGGACGTGCATCGCGCACGCTGACCAGCTTCTTATCCTGGCGGCGCAGGGCAGAATTCTCGTCGCGCAATTCGCGTGCGGTGACTATCTGACCAACGCAAAGTGCGGTGCTGTCGCCAGCATCCTCAACAACCTTCATACCGAAGATGTTGTCGTTGACATCGTTGAAGTCGAGTTTGCCGACCAAATCGCCCTCAAGGAAGCGAGTATCGCCCGGATCAAGGATCTCGACCTTGCGCATCATCTGGCGCACGATGACCTCGAAGTGCTTGTCGTTGATCTTCACACCCTGCAGACGGTAAACCTCCTGAACCTCATTGACAATATACTCCTGAACCTTCATCGGGCCTTTAATGGCAAGAATATCAGCAGGAGTGATTGCACCGTCAGAAAGCGGAGTACCTGCCTTGACATAGTCGCTGTCCTGTGCAAGAATCTGCTTCGAGGTGGGGATGAGGTAGGAACGCTGCTCGCCGGTCTTGGAGGTGATTGTAACCTCACGGTTGCCGCGTTTCAGTTTCTTGGCTATGGATACGATACCATCGATTTCAGCCACAATTGCCGGGTCGGACGGGTTACGGGCCTCGAACAACTCGGTAACACGCGGCAGACCGCCCGTGATATCGCCAGCCTTACCGAACGAACGCGGAATCTTGACCATGATATCACCGGCACGCAATTCCTGTCCCTGTTCGACACCGATATGGGCACCGACAGGTAGGTCATAAACCTTAAGGATATTGCCTTCGGAATCGACAATATTGAGGGTAGGATTCTTCGTACGCTGACGGCTTTCGATAACCACCTTGTCCTGAAGACCAGTTTGGGCGTCACTTTCAACACGATAGGTAACGTTCTCAATAACATTCTCGAACGATACACGACCGGCAACATCGGAAATGATAACGGCGTTGTAAGGATCCCATTCGGCAATCAGATCGCCTTTCTTTATTATTTCGCCAGAAGTCTTGTAGAGTTTGGCACCATAAGGGAGTAGCGACGAGAAGAGGGTTACGTCAGTCTTTTCGTCAACAATGCGCATTTCGGCCGAACGGCCCATAACAATGTTGTAGCTTCCACCTTCGTTGTCGGTATAAGGTATCGAGCGGAGCTCGTCGATTATCAAGCGGCCTTCATATTTAGCCTGCAAGCTCGACGAAGTACCAATATTACCACCGGCAACACCACCAACGTGGAACGTACGAAGTGTAAGCTGCGTACCAGGCTCACCAATAGCCTGGGCGGCGATAACACCAACCGCTTCACCTTTCTGTACCATCTTGCCGGTTGCAAGGTTGCGACCATAGCACTTGGCACATACACCATGCTTGGACTCGCAGGTGAGGACCGAACGAATCTCGACTTCCTCGATACCAGCTTCCTCGATGCGACGGCAGATGTCCTCTGTAAGTTCATCGCCAGCATGGGCTATTAACTCGCCTGTATGCGGGTGGAGAATATCGTGGACCGATGTACGGCCAAGTATCTTCTCGCCGAGCGACTGAACGGTATCCTCACCTTTCTTAAGAGCAGTCGTAGGAAGGCCACGGAGGGTTCCACAATCCTCTTCGGTGATAATAACATCATGAGCCACGTCCACAAGGCGACGGGTAAGATAACCAGCGTCAGCAGTCTTAAGAGCGGTATCGGCCAGACCCTTACGAGCACCGTGGGTGGAAATAAAGTACTCGAGAACGGACAGACCTTCCTTGAAGTTGGAGATAATTGGGTTTTCAATAATCTCATTACCGGAAGCTCCTGCCTTCTGAGGCTTTGCCATAAGACCACGCATACCGGAGAGCTGACGAATCTGTTCCTTACTACCACGAGCACCAGAATCATACATCATATAGATGGGGTTGAAGCCTTGATTATCAGCCTTGAGCTGCTTCATCAAAGTTTCGGTGAGCTGGTTGTTGGTGTTGGTCCAAATATCAATAACGTGGTTATAACGCTCGTTGTTGGTGATAAGACCCATGGCGTACTGCATCATAACCTCTTCGACTTCAGCGTTGGCCTTCTCAATAAGACCTTCCTTCTCGTTAGGAATAATCACATCGCCAAGGTTGAACGAAAGACCACCACGGAAAGCTTGGCGATAACCCATATTCTTGATATCATCAAGGAAAGTGGCGGTAATGGCATTACCACATTCGGTAAAGATATCACCGATGATATCGCGCAACGACTTCTTGCCCATCACCTGGTTGATATAACCATACTGGTTTGGAACTACCTGGTTGAATATAACACGTCCAACAGTGGTACGAAGACGGTTGGTCTTTACATAATGTCCGTTGGCATCGACAATAGGATTGCCCTTTGCATCACATTTGACCTCATATTCGGTGCAACTATGCATAGACACCTCGGCAGGCGAAGCACAATCAATATCAGTCAGCACTTTGCCATTCTTGTCCTTGATGACCTGCATAAAGGTTTTGTCGGTCTTCACATACGAATACTCGTCTTGTCCTTCCGGTATCGGGAGTTGCACGCTGATACATGCATTGAGATCAACACGCTTCTCGTTATATGCTATAATGACCTCTTCAGGGGAATAGAAACGCTGCCCCTCGCCTTTAACGGTCTCGCTCGCAGTAGTGCGACGGGGTTTGGTCATATAATACAGACCCAAAACCATATCCTGCGACGGAACAGTGATAGGAGCACCGTTGGCGGGGTTGAGGATGTTATGCGTAGAAAGCATCAGAATCTGCGCCTCCAAAATAGCAGCATTACCCATAGGTACATGGACGGCCATCTGGTCACCATCGAAGTCTGCATTAAATCCGGTGCAGACCAACGGGTGCAGGCGGATTGCCTTACCTTCGACCAACTTGGGCTGGAATGCCTGGATACCAAGACGGTGCAACGTAGGAGCGCGGTTGAGCAGAATGGGGTGTCCTTTAAGGATATTCTCCAATATTTCCCATACAACAGGCTCCTTACGGTCGACGATACGCTTGGCGCTCTTGACGGTCTTCACAAGACCACGTTCAAGAAGTTTGCGGATGACATACGGTTTGAAGAGTTCGGCGGCCATATCTTTCGGCAGACCACATTCATGCATCTTAAGTTCCGGTCCGACCACGATGACCGAACGGCCAGAATAGTCGACACGTTTACCGAGAAGGTTCTGACGGAAACGACCCTGCTTACCCTTAAGTGCATCGGAGAGCGACTTGAGAGCACGGTTGCTTTCGCTTTTCACACTAGAAACTTTGCGGCTGTTGTCGAATAACGAGTCGACAGACTCTTGAAGCATACGCTTCTCATTACGCATAATCACCTCTGGTGCTTTGATTTCAAACAAACGTTTGAGGCGGTTATTGCGAATGATTACACGACGGTATAACTCGTTGATATCAGAGGTGGCGAAACGTCCACCATCAAGCGGGACCAATGGACGAAGATCGGGAGGAATGACCGGGATGATATTCATGATCATCCATTCCGGACGGTTATCCATACCGCGAGCCTGCATAGTGCGCTGCGACTCACGGAACGATTCGATAACATTCAGTCTCTTCAAGGCCTCCTGCTTACGAGCAACGGCTGTTTCGCGAGAAGCTTTTGCACGCAAGTCATACGAGAGTTTATCAAGGTCAAGCTCAATAAGCAATTTCTGTAACGCCTCTGCGCCCATTCCAGCGATGAACTTGTCGGGGTCGGTATCGGGCAACTGATCGTTGCCTTCGGGCAGAGTATCAATAATATTGTAATACTCCTCCTCCGTAAGCAAATCCAACTTCTTCACGGGCATCTCGTTCAATACAGCCTTACCAGGCTGCATTACTATGTATTTCTCATAGTAAATAACCTGATCAAGCTTCTTCGACGGGATATTAAGTAGAGTACCTATCTTGTTGGGCAACGAACGGAAAAACCAGATATGAGCTACCGGAACAACCAATTCGATATGACCCATGCGTTCACGACGTACCTTTTTCTCGGTAACCTCGACTCCGCAGCGGTCGCAAACAATACCCTTATAACGGATACGCTTATATTTGCCGCAATGGCACTCCCAGTCGCGAGTAGGTCCGAATATACGCTCGCAGAACAAGCCGTCGCGCTCGGGCTTATATGTACGATAATTGACGGTTTCAGGCTTGGTTACCTCACCATACGAGCGGCGCTTGATAGCCTCAGGCGATGCCAGGCTGATGGTAATCGAGTTGAAATCGGTCTTTAACTGAGATTCTTGTTTAAAAGCCATGTTCTCTTCTAATTATTGAACATTATTAATCGAATGTTACCTCTAACCCAAGGCCACGGATTTCGTGCACAAGGACATTGAACGACTCAGGAATACCCGGTACCGGCATATTGTCTCCCTTGACAATAGATTCATATGCCTTAGAACGGCCCATTACATCGTCCGACTTCACAGTCAGCACCTCCTGCAACACATGCGATGCACCGTATGCTTCGAGAGCCCATACCTCCATTTCACCAAAACGCTGACCACCGAAGTTGGCCTTACCGCCAAGAGGCTGCTGCGTAATAAGGGAGTATGGTCCAATCGAACGGGCATGCATCTTATCATCAATCATATGATGCAGCTTGAGATAATAAATGTAACCTACAGTGGCAGGCTGGTCGAAACGTTCTCCCGTCTCACCATCATACAGATAGGTACGACCATTTTCGGGCAGACCTGCTTCACGCATATATCCATTAATCTGCTCAAGGGTTGCACCATCAAAGATGGGTGTTTTGAATCGTTTGCCTAACTTCTTTCCAGCCCATCCGAGAACGGTTTCATAAATCTGACCAAGGTTCATTCGCGAAGGCACGCCCAGAGGATTAAGGACGATATCGACAGGGGTACCGTCGGCCAAGAATGGCATATCTTCTGCACGTACAATCTTAGAAACAATACCCTTATTACCGTGGCGACCGGCCATTTTATCACCAATACGAAGTTTACGCTTCATGGCGATATAGACTTTTGCCATCTGGACAATTCCACTAGGCAGATCATCACCCACCGTCAAAGCAAACTTGTTGCGAGTAAAACGTCCGGAAATCTCACGGTATTTGATATTGTAGTTGTTAAGGAGTTCTTTAATGAGTTCGTTTGTCTCCTTATCTGTGGTCCACTTGTTGGGGCTAACCTCAGTATAATCAAGATTCTTAAGAGTTTTTGCCGAGAATTTTACTTTCTTCGGGATAAGCTCCTCGCGGTGATTGGTATATACACCGTTAGAAACCTTACCATTAAGAATCACAAGAAGACGAGATATAAGTTTCTCTTTCAACTCCTCGCATTCTAGTTTGAACTCTTCCTCCGGCTTGGCAAGGGCTTCTTTCTCCTTGGCCTTGGACTTACGGTCGCGGATAACACGGGCAAAAAGTTTCTTGTCAATGACAACACCGTGCAGCGAAGGCGGCACTTTCAACGAAGCATCCTTAACATCGCCTGCCTTGTCGCCAAAGATGGCACGGAGCAGCTTCTCTTCCGGAGTAGGATCCGATTCACCCTTCGGGGTAATTTTACCAATAAGAATATCACCCTCTTTAACCTCGGCACCAATACGGACAATACCGTTCTCGTCAAGATCCTTTGTGGCTTCATTACCCACATTGGGAATATCACGTGTCAACTCTTCATTGCCACGCTTGGTCTCGCGAACATCAAGGGAGAACTCCTCAACATGAACTGAAGTGAAAATATCTTCACGCACTACGCGTTCCGAAATCACCACAGCATCCTCGAAGTTATATCCCTTCCAAGGCATGAAGGCAACCATCATATTGCGACCTAAGGCAAGTTCGCCACCTTGTGTGGCATAACCTTCGCACAATACCTGGCCTTTTTTAACCTTGTCGCCTTTCTTAACAATTGGGCGGAGGTTGATCGCAGTGGAGTGATTGGTACGCTGATATTTAGTCAGACGATATTCCTTCACATCATCATCAAACGAAACCAAACGGTCCTTTTCCGTACGATTATGCCGGATAACGATCTTAGTGGAATCAACATATTCAACAATTCCATCAGCCTCTGCGTTGAGAAGCACGCGACTATCATGAGCCACTGCTTCCTCAATACCCGTTCCTACTATAGGAATTTCAGGGTTAAGCAGCGGGACTGCCTGACGCATCATGTTCGATCCCATCAGAGCACGGTTAGCATCATCGTGTTCCAAGAACGGAATCAACGATGCAGCAATAGAGGCAATCTGATTGGATGCTATATCCATCAAATCAATCTCATCGGGCGAAACAATCGGGAAATCAGCCTGACGACGTGCTTTGACTCGGGTTTCAGTGATATGACCTTCCTCATCCTGCGGAGTTGTAGCCTGAGCAACTGTCTTGTTCTCTTCGGCTTCTGCAGAAAGGTAAATAGGATCTTCACCCAACTGAACCTGACCATTTACCACACGCTGGTAGGGGGTCTCTATAAAGCCCAGCGCATTAATCTTTGCATAGACGCAAAGAGACGAAATAAGACCGATATTCGGGCCTTCAGGAGTCTCAATGGTACAGAGGCGTCCATAGTGCGTGTAGTGAACGTCACGCACTTCAAAACCTGCACGCTCGCGAGACAGACCACCAGGACCAAGGGCAGAAATACGACGCTTGTGGGTCAATTCGGCCAACGGGTTGGTCTGGTCCATAAACTGGCTCAACTGGTTGGTACCAAAGAACGAATTGATAACCGACGAAAGAGTTTTTGCGTTGATAAGTTCGGTAGGAGTGAACACCTCATTATCACGGACATTCATTCTTTCGCGTATGGTACGCGACATACGAGCCAAACCGACACCGAACTGATTGGAAAGCTGCTCTCCTACTGTACGGATACGGCGGTTGGACAGGTGGTCAATATCGTCGACCTCTGCCTTCTGGTTGATAAGTTCAACCAAATATTTGATAATAGAAGTAATATCCTCCTTGGTCAGCACTCTGACATTGTCGGGAACCGAAAGTCCCAACTTAGTGTTGATTCTGTAACGACCTACATCGCCAAGATCATAACGCTTCTCTGAGAAGAAAAGTTTCTCAATGATACTGCGGGCAGTCTCCTCGTCCGGCGGTTCAGCATTGCGCAACTGGCGATAAATATACTCGCAGGCCTCCTTGGCATTATTTGCGGTATCCTTCTTCAGGGTATTGTAAATCACCGAATAGTCAATACCATCCTTATCCTCTGTCTTGATAAGGATCGACTTGATATCCAGCTCGAGAATCTTTTCAATGTGTTCTTCTGTAAGCTCAACGTCGCGCTCAATGACAACATCTGTACGCTCCATTGACACTACCTCGCCGGTATCCTCGTCAACAAAATCTTCGGTCCATGTTTCAACCACACGGGCAGCAAGCTGCTTGCCAAGAACCTTTCTAAGGTTGTTGCGAGTAACTTTCACTTCTTCTGCCAACTCGAAGATGTCGAGGATATCCTTATCCGACTCAAACCCGATAGCACGAAGGAGCGTTGTGATGGGCAATTTCTTTTTACGGTCGATATAAGCATACATAACGTTGTTAATATCGGTCGTAAACTCCATCCAAGAACCTTTAAACGGAATGATACGGGCAGAGTATAGCTGAGTACCGTTCGAATGGAACTGTGTACCAAAGAAGACGCCGGGTGAACGGTGTAATTGCGATACAACAACGCGTTCGGCACCATTGATAACAAAAGTGCCTTTGGGCGTCATATACGGTATCATGCCAAGATAGACATGCTGTTCAATGGTTTGGAAGTCCTCATTGTCTGGGTCCTTGCAGCTCAGCTTCATTTTGGCCTTCAGCGGGACGCTGTAAGTGAGGCCACGCTCGATGCACTCCTCAATCGAATAACGGGGAGGATCGATGTAATAATCAAGAAATTCGAGCTCGAAATTATTTCGCGCATCCGTAATTGGAAAATTCTCCCTGAAAACTTTGTACAACCCCTCATCAAGGCGATTATCAGGATTGGTTTCAATCTGGAAGAAATCCTTGAACGACTTTACCTGGATGTCAAGGAAATCCGGATAGTCAAATTTGCGTACCGACGCGAAATTTACTACTGTGGGTTCGTTTTTTGCCAAGGTACTATTAAAAATTAATCGTATACAATAACTACTGGCGGTCTGGTAGAGTACAGCCTTTTTTCAGGCTTTTAAGGAGTATCTCTTTTTCTTTTGTGGAATGAATCTTTATTCCACAGCAACAAGGAATAGGCACTCCGGATATTCCGGAGGCCCTATTCCTCGTAGGTTTAGGCAGTGGTTACTACCTTACCCTTACTTGATCTCGATTTCGGCACCAGCCTCCTCGAGGGCTTTCTTCAGGCTCTCAGCCTCGTCCTTCGAGACACCTTCCTTAACGGGCTTGGGGGCGTTGTCGACGAGTTCCTTGGACTCTTTGAGACCCAGGCTGGCCATATCCTTAACGGCCTTGACGACACCGAGTTTCTTGGTCTGATCGGGAACACCCTTCAGGATGACGTCGAACGAGGTCTTCTCCTCTGCAGCGGCGGCGGCACCACCAGCGGCGGGAGCGGCAACTGCGACGGCAGCGGCGGCGGGCTCGATGCCATACTTCTCCTTCAGGAGGTCACCAAGTTCTTTAACTTCTTTAACGGTAAGGTTAACCAGTTCTTCAGCAATAGCTTCAATGTTTGCCATGACTATTTTTGTTTTTTGATGTTTGTTTTTTTATTTAATTAATCGTGGCCTTTTCATTAAGGGCAGACCATACCCTGATTGTTTTACGCTTATGCGCGCTCCTCCAAAGTTTTCAGCACACCGGTAATGGTATTGCTGCCAGACTGCAACTGCGAAAGCACGTTTTGGAACGGCGACTGCAGCAGAGCCACCACGTCGGCGATGAGCTCGTTCTTCGACTTGATATTGACAAGCTCGTCAAGATGCTCGTGGCCGATATAGAAGCACTCCTCAACGTAGGCGCCTTTGAGAACAGGTTTGGTAATGTTCTTGTCGGCAGCACGGAAGTCCTTTATCAGTTTGGCAGGTGCATTGTTGGTGGTCGAAAGCATTATGGCGGTTTCACCCTTAATCACGGGGAAAAGCTCCGAGTAATCAAAACCGGTCTTCTCCAAGGCTTTGATAAGAAGGGTGTTCTTGACAACCTCCAACTTGACCTCTTTGCGGAAGGCGGCACGACGCAGCTTACTGGTCTGCACCGAGTTCAGGCCTCCGATATCGGCAATATACAGATTCGGGAAGCCCTTAATCTCTTCGCACAGAGCATCAATGTGTTGGTCTTTAAGTTCTTTTCTCATAATGTCTCTTCAAATTAAAGTGGATTACAGACTGGCGGCTTTGGTATCGACCTTCACTCCCGGGCTCATAGTACTCGAGATGGCTATGCTCTTCACGTAGGTGCCTTTGGCAGCTGTCGGTTTGAGCTTTATAATCATCTGCAGCACTTCGCGGGCATTATCGACGATCTTCTGATTGTCGAACGAGCACTTGGCGACAGCGGTATGGATAATACCGAATTTGTCGACCTTGAAGTCGATCTTACCGGCCTTGGCCTCCTGGACAGCCTTGCCGACTTCCATAGTAACGGTACCGGTCTTGGGGTTGGGCATCAGGCCACGGGGACCGAGGATGCGACCGAGGGCACCAATCTTGGGCATACAGTTCGGCATGGTGATGATAACGTCCACATCGGTCCAACCCTTCTTGATCTTCTCGACATATTCGTCAAGACCGTAGTAGTCGGCACCAGCGGCTTTGGCCTCTTCCTCCTTGTCGGGCGTGCAAAGAACGAGTACACGGACCACCTTGCCGGTACCGTGGGGCAGAGTAACACTGCCGCGGACCATCTGGTTGGCCTTGCGCGGGTCAACACCCAAGCGCACGTCGATATCGACCGATGCATCAAATTTTGTGAAGGTGATGTTCTTCACGATGTCAACGGCCTCCTCGAGAGAGTACACTTTGCTGCCGTCAAACTTGGCGATAGCCTCTTTCTGTTTTTTGGTAAGTTTTGCCATTTCTTCTGGTTTTTGTGGTCAACGCATTTTCGCCTTCAGGTTACTAGTGCTACCACTGTTTCTAACTTCTGTTTACTTCTTGAGCGGATTCTCACCCGTAACGGTGATACCCATGCTGCGGGCAGTGCCGGCCACCATGCTCAT
>ONYC01000039.1 GCA_900321975.1 uncultured Bacteroidales bacterium | reverse complement strand
GACATTGCCTTTGAAGGGCACTTCGAGCTGGGTGTCGTAGGCCTCCTTGACGGTGACGTCGATGGCGAAAGCCTTGCGGCTCTCGATATGGCCCTTGGTGGTGTCGAAGTGGGCGTTGCCGGGGATAATCATGCCGGGTTTCACCAGATAGCTAAACAGCACGTTCTCAGCTGCACGGCCCTGATGGGTGGGAATGACATACTCAAAACCGGTGATGTCGGTGATGGTGTCCTTCATGTGGAAGAAGGAGCGGGCACCGCCGTAGCTCTCGTCGCCTTGCATCATGGCGGCCCACTGGCGGTCGCTCATGGCGCCGGTACCGCTGTCGGTCAGCAGGTCGATGTAGACGTAGTCGCTCTTGAGCATGAATACGTTCTGATGGGCCTCGTTGAGCCACTTCTCGCGCTGCTCGCGGGTGCTCTTCTTGATAGGCTCAACCATTTTGATTTTCCAAGCTTCTGCAAATGGTAATTCCATAATGATTTGATTTTTATTGTTATTGTTAATTCTGATAAAATGATCCAACCGAATGCCATTGGTGGCAATCCATGGATTAAAAACAAGCAAATTGCAACGCAATCCGGTGCTCCTAATCCTTCAGTCTGAATTAAAACAAGGTATCTCTCTTCTTAATGTTTAAGAAGAGTTTATGCAGAGTCATATGAGGATTGTACTCGGTCATATCACGCTGCAAAAGTACAAATAAAAATCAATTCTGCAAAATAAAAATATGCCGCATTTTCAACAACCTGAATATCAACGCCATAAAATTAGAACGATTCCCTAAGGTGCGAGTCCATGATGATGGTAACCGGGCCGTCGTTCACCAACGACACTTGCATGTCGGCACCAAAGACACCGGTCTGTATTTTTTTGCCTGACAACTCGCCCAGCCGGGATACAAACCGCTCATACACAGGTATTGCCACCTCAGGCCGCGAGGCGTGAATGTAGCTGGGGCGGTTGCCTTTCTTGGTGGAGGCCATAAGGGTGAACTGGCTGACCACGAGGATACCACTGTCGGCCACCTCTGTTACGGGCAGGTTCATCACCCCTTCGCTGTCGTCGAAGATACGCAGCTTCACCACCTTCTGGCACAGGTACTCTATATCCTCGTCAGTATCCTCGTCGCAGACGCCTACAAGTATCATCAGTCCTTGTCCTATCTCGCTCTTGCGGACGCCGGCAATGTCCACCGAAGCCGAAAGCACGCGTTGTATAACTATTCTCATGGCTCGACGATGGTTAGTTTGGCGAACTTGAGCATCAGTTGTTTCTGGCCAACCCCTTCGAAGAAGACTGTGGCCTTGCGCGAGTCGCCGGCGCCTTCGATGCCGAGCACCTTGCCGGTACCGAACTTGTCGTGATGCACCTTCATGCCCACCATTATGCTGTTTATCTCCGATGGACTATTGGTCACAGCCGGACCGTGATGCACTACGGCAACCACTTTGCGCTTGGGCGCTTCGGTCTGCTGCGGGGCCTGACCGGCGCTGAAGAAAGCGCGAGGCAGAGTCGCGGCGGGCTTGCGCGATTGCTGCGGCACTTCGATATAATCACGGTCTATCTCCTCCACAAAACGGCTCACCTCGCCGTCGCTGCGCTGCCCGTTGTTGAAGCGGGTCTGGGCATAGCTGAGGGTTACCTGCTTCTCGGCACGCGTAACGGCCACATAGAACAAGCGCCTCTCTTCCTCCAGCTCGGCGCGGCTCGAAGCCATGAACGATGGGAAAAGCTGCTCCTCCATACCCACCACGAACACATACGGGAACTCCAGTCCCTTGGCCGCATGGATTGTCATAAGGCTCACTTTGTTGGCATCGCGGTCTTTGTCCTTGTCCTCGCTGGTATAGAGCAGCACCTGCTGCAGGTATTCGTCAAGTGTTTTCAGCCGCGTGTCAGGGGCCTTCGACGAGGGGTCGTCGCCTGCGCCGGGCAGTTCCTCGTTGTCTTCGCAGAACTCCTGCACGCCGCCCAGCAGCTCGTCGATATTCTCCAGGCGTTCGGCGCTCTCGGGGTCGTCGTCCTCGCGGAGGGCGTTGATGATGCCGCTTCCGTAGGCCACCTGCTTGGCCAGAGTGAAGGCATCGACTGTGGGCACCTGCACGCTGAAACGTTTTATGAGATATACGAACTCGGTGATTTTCTGCACCGTGCCGCTATTCAGCCCCAGGCCGAAATCGGCTATATTCTCGAGCACCGTCCAGATGCTGACGTCGTTGTCCGAGGCAGCCACCCGGATCTTGTCCATTGTGGTCTGTCCGATTCCGCGGGCGGGATAGTTGATGATGCGCACCAGGCTCTCGTCGTCGTGGGGATTGACCACGATGCGGAGATACGAAAGGACATCCTTCACCTCGCGACGGCTGTAGAACGACAATCCCTGATAGATACGGTAGGGGATGTTGAGTTTGCGGAGGGCGTCCTCGACGGCACGCGAAAGGGAGTTCTGACGGTAGAGCACAGCGAAGTCGCGATAGTCGGCATCCTCGCCGAGGCGGTAGTTCTGTATGGCGTCGGCCACCCGGGTCCCTTCGTCGCGCTCATCCACACAGCGCATCAGGCGTATGCGGCGCCCTTCGGCGTTGTCGCTCCAGAGCTCCTTCTGTATCTGGTCGCGATTCTTGGCTATGATGCTGTTGGCGGCCCCCACGATGGTCTTGGTCGAGCGGTAGTTCTGCTCCAGCTTGAAGAGGTGCATCGTCGGGTAGTCGCGTTTGAAGTTGAAGATATTCTGGATATTAGCGCCGCGGAAGGCGTAGATGCTCTGAGCGTCGTCGCCCACCACGCAGATGTTCTGGTGCCGGGCGGCCAGTTTCTTCACTATCAGATACTGCGCGAAGTTGGTGTCCTGATACTCGTCGACCATGATATACTGGAACCGCTGCTGATACTTGAGTAGCACATCGGGGAAATCGCGCAGCAGCACATTCATGTTGAACAGCAGGTCGTCGAAATCCATTGCGTTCGAGTTGTGCAGGCGCTGGTCGTACATCTGGTAAATCTGGCCTATAGCCGGCCGCTTCGAGTCGATATCCGTCTGGTAGATTTCGGGATTCTCCTGATAGTCCTTGGGCGAGAGCAGGTTGCTCTTGGCCATCGAGATACGGCTCTGTACGAAATTGGGCTTGTAGGTCTTGGGGTCGAGGTTCAGCTGCTTGACAATCTGCTTGATGGCCGACTTCGAGTCGTCGGTATCGTAGATGGTGAAACTCGAGGTATAGCCCAGCTTGGTGGCTTCGGCGCGCAGCACACGGGCGAACACCGAATGGAAAGTGCCCATCCAGAGGTTGCGTCCTTCGTCGCCCACCAGCTGGATGATACGTTCCTTCATCTCGCCGGCGGCCTTGTTGGTGAACGTGAGGGCTATGATGCGGAAGGGGTCGACGCCCATCTCCATGAGGTGGGCTATGCGGTAGGTCAGCGTGCGCGTCTTGCCGCTTCCGGCACCTGCGATAATCATCACGGGTCCTTCGGTGCACGACGCCGCCTCGCGTTGCGGTTCGTTCAGTTGGTCAAGCAGTTCGCTCATATCTTCCTTCAGGATTGAAGTTGCAAATTTACAACTTTTTTCCATATTATCCATTCATAATATGAAAATTTGTCTTAACCAACTAACAATCCGTTGATTACCTCATCACAACAAGTTTCTTTGCCGTTACTCCACGCGGAGTATGGACCATCATGATGTACTGGCCAGATGCCCACCCATTGAGGTCGACGGTGGTAGATGAGAAACCGGCCGGTTCGCTATAGACAAGCAGCCCCTGCATGTTGTAGACTTCAATGCGGGTGAGGCCGAAACTGGAGGACACTGTAACCCTGTCGGTAGCGGGGTTCGGCAGGAGATGGGTGTAGAACGAAAGCATTGAGGCGTCGTCAGAGATACCTTCGGTATGCTGGAATGTGAGTGTAACCCACTGCGTCCAGTCGGTCTCGATTTTCGATGTGTCGCAGAAGGCACGCACACGTATAAAGTAGGTCTTTGTGCTGTCGAGATCGCAGATGCGCAGCATATTGGTGCCGTTTACAGTTTGGCTTTGAGCAGTACCGTAACCCTGATCGGAGGCGAACCACTGCACTTCGCAGTAGGTATAGTGATAAAAGTCGTCCCAAGTAACGATAGCGCAACTGTCTCCATCGATGATGGCTTGTACATTCTGCACAGGGTCGCACAAATAGAATGGTGGTACCGTAGTGTCGATTTCGACTATTGGGTACATCAGGAAGAATGCGCGACTTTGCACCTGATTCCATTGTAGGTTTGTGGCGGTAGGGGTGGAATTTATGGTTGTGTCGTTGCAAATCAAATAGTCGAATATCGGGAAGTAGCAACTGCTGCTCACATCCCCGCCCCAATATTCGCCTGTAAACGTTGTGTCAAGTTCGCTGCACGGAGCCCCTTGACTTGCAAATGAATGTATTGCAGCATAGGCTACATGTGTAGGTGGACGCATGCCAATCCCGAAGGGAAGAAGTTCACAATTAAAACTCATCCCGATATAGAAAGTGTCGTTCACGATAATGGCCGAATCGAAATATAATTCACGCAGTTCGGCATAGAAGTTACGATGCGAGAAAACGCAGCAACTGTCAATCATCGGATTTTTGGGAGTCAAATCCATTTCCAAGTATCTCGACGGCACTCGGTTGTCCCATTGCACTCTGTTGAGAAATACGGGAGTGCCCGCATTATCGCCAAACAGGTAGAAGTATTCCGGCACTGTGGTGGTGTCGTCGTAAGGCTCTGTGGTACCGGGCTGTGCGAAGGGGCATCCGGCAATTCCAACTATCTTCAGCGGTACGTTTGTAAAATAAGGAGTAATCACAGCCGGACTGCTCCATGAGGCAGCGCTAAGAACCACATTGTGATTGTCGTTTATCAGTCTCTGGGAATCCCACCACATATAGTATCCAATCTCAGAGCGATAGTGAATAGTGTCGCCCGTACGATGATAATAATCGTTGTAATACTGCGCGTTCAAACCGCCGCAGGCAGTAAGCGCAACCATAATTGCAATAATTCTTATCTTCATTGTATTAATAGCATATTGGGTTAAAGTTTATTTCATAGATGTCCGGATGATAGTACAATCTCGGAAATTCTCCACAAATAAATACATGATCTGAGGATTCCTCTTCAATTAATACTGGTATCTTATAAATTATGTCTTCCGTGTTGTATGTACATTTATCCAATTGTTCGGGATCTATTGGCTCTGGTGTAATCAATGGGTAAAAAGAACCGCCACCAACAAAAGTCTGGATGTCCAGTGTCCAAGAATTATCAATAATACCTGAAGTAACAGGATATCCGTCAATTTCCACATCCATTGATGTCTGCGTAAGACCTAGCAATTCATGACAAAATGCAGTACTTTCGCCACTATACAACAAAGGGAATGTCCATAAAAGCGAATTTGTCGCTGTTTCACCATAAAGCAATCCCCGTTCTAAAATGAAAATTTTTTTGGAAACTGTGCTATATCGTAGGTCGTCGAGTTCCCATGGGCAATTGGTTATCTCGCAGCCGGAAAATCTTGTAATACGACTATCTGTATATTGTTGAGGATGTCCTGTTGTCGTGTTGAAACTAAAAACATGCAGGAATGTACCAGCATTATAATCCAATTGACTTAAAGCAATCACATTATCAAACACATGACAGGCAAGTACTTCTCCAGTAGGATTGAAGCCGAAACAATTGATACTATCGAAAGAATAAATGTCATAAGGATAATGAGGAAAATCGAACGTTTTTCTAAAAGTTTTTGTTATGGGATGGGTATTGCTTAGGCCGTGCCCAGCAGCCACAACCATATTTTCTAATACTGCAATATCCGTAAATACTTTTCGTCCGTCTTTGGGGAATGTGCTATGGACATACCATTTATTGGGCAAGAGGTGAACAGATACTACAGATACTCGTTCATACATTGCACTATGATATAGATACACATCACCAATCATAGCGGCCACAATTCCAAATGTCGGATCCCTAAACATCAATTTTTGTTAAACCACGTATATACAATTCCTCATCGGTAATAGGTATCGGTCCTGGAAGCCAATGATTAAGAAGTGCATATTCAATATCCGACGAACCTTCAAACATAGTAGGGATATTAAAGTGTCCTATAATTCCAGCCGAACCTCCAGTGTACAATGTATTTTTATATACACCACAAAACCAGACCTCATCATCAATAATTTCAAAATCATTGATTGTAACATCAGATGTCGGAATGTCAATGGCCGTACCAATAGCATTACCGTTATCCCACAATATAAACTGCCTGTCTATTCCGGTTTGATTGTAGATTACCATTAACGGATCACTCCAAACTCTAACAATAGATTTATTACTCGAAACAGACGCTTCAAATAAGCCTTGTCCATAACAATTAATCGGCATTAATAATAATACCATTAAAAAAGATAAAGATTCTTCTTCATAACATTTTGTATTAGAAAATTGAATAATCTGTTTTATTAATAGACGCAAAAGAAGGCAAATTGTTACATTATTCTCACCATTTTTTTCAAAAAATAATTGCTCTGTTATCTTATAAAGATTCTAATTTGCTGATAATATGTTATTTGTAAAACAATGAAAAGAATATGTCATAATATCTGCTTATACACACTTGAAAACACTGAATATTCGTTTTTTTTTGGATATCTTGCAAATAATCAGTATTATATGCATTATGTATATATTTAAACAACTGATTCTCCGCATCTTCTACCTATCAACAACGTACCAACTACCTATCAACTCCCACCGTTCTTCGATAGTTCTTCGATAGTTCTTCGATAGTTCTTCGATTCGAATCGAAGATGTACCGAAGAACAATGGGAGTTGGGTACAAT
>ONYC01000087.1 GCA_900321975.1 uncultured Bacteroidales bacterium | reverse complement strand
TGGGCAGTATTATCTGAACGGGCAGTGGATCAACGGATATGCACCGACACTGAACGCTAACCCCGACCTGGCATGGGAGAAGTCGACTGCTTTCAATGTAGGTATTGACTTCGTGACTCTGAACAGTCGTCTGCGTGGCAGCATCGAGTATTTCGACCGGCGTTCTCAGGATCTTCTCTACAACTACAGGGCTCCACAGCCTCCGTTCATCTACAGTACTATCCTTGTGAATGTCGGAACGACGAAGAACACAGGCTTGGAAGCCAGCCTGGAATATGATGCAGTTAAAACCAAGGATTTCCATTGGACTACAGGTGTCAACTGGAGCAGTGGCACGACGAAACTTTCAAAGCTTTCCAGCGACTCCTATCAGATGTCGTGGCTTGATCTCTATCAGAAGCCAGGCCTAGGCACCAGCGAATACTTCTTCCGCATCGAGGAAGGTGGAAAAATGGGACAGTTCTATGGGTATGAGCATGCTGGAATTGACGAGAACGGTCTGCTGATGGTATACGATAACAATGGCAATGCACAGCCTGCTGCTCAGGCAGACCCTGCCTGGAAGCGTAATATCGGCAATGGTGCTCCGAAACATTTCCTGTCGTGGAGTAACGCTTTCAAGTATAAGAACTGGGATCTGAGTATGCTGTTCCGTTCAGCCCTGGGTTACAAGATCTTCAATATGCGTAAGTATGGCATGGGGCTGCAGGGCTGCGGCACCGACAATGTGCTGCGCACGGCATATACAGACTATGCTGATGTTAAATCAGGTGGTAGCATCATCAGCAGTTACTTCCTGGAAAACGGGAACTACTTCAAGCTCGACAACGTGACCCTGGGCTACAATTTCTCGCCGAAAGAACGTAAGATTCTTGAGAGTGTACGCGTTTATCTCTCAGCTAAGAACCTCTTTACACTGACTAAGTATGAGGGCAATGATCCCTCCGTCGTAAACAGTAACGGTATTACGCCAGGTGTAGATACAAACAGTGCCTATCCGCAGGCTACCAACGTGACATTAGGTGTAACAGTGCGCTTCCACTAATATAAAAAAGAAAACGAAAAAAAAATTGTAGTTATGAAAGCAATTAAATATAGCATCATAGCATTGGTAGTAGGTCTGGGTATGTGTTCATGCACCGACTTGGACGAGAAGACATACGACCGCATCGATGCTTCGGCCTATTATCAAAATGAGGCCAGTGTGCAGGGTGCCGTGGCTGCCATATACAACCAGACTTCATCGACGCTGGCTGGTGAGAATTTCTTCCACTTGGCTGAATATCCTGCCGACCAGATTACCTGGCGTGTATGGAACGGTGGACTGTGGGGTTGGGACGAAGCAGCAAAGACTGTATTGTCCTGGCAGAACTGGGGAACAGAAACCCCCATCATTGAGAATGCCTGGAGAGATGCCTGGACGGGTATCGGGCTGGCCAACCTGTTGCTCAGTGACCTGGAAGGTTTGAGCGCCGGCAGTCTTGGCATGAGTGAAGCCAGCCTGGCTCAGTATGTGGCTGAAGTGCGCACGCTACGTGCATGGAACTACTACTGTCTGTTTGAGCTTTGGGGCGGTGCGCTGCCGCTGAACACTTCTGCCAGCAGCGAGGTGCCCGGTTCGGCTGACCCTGATTTCAACACCTCTAGCAAACTGATCTACAACTTCATTGCCACCGAACTTGACGAGACTTGGGCAGCCTTAGACAGGGACGATGCCAAGCATGCACTCGTAAATCGTGCCAATCAGGGCATGAACCGCCTGCTGAAGGCCCGTCTGTTGCTCAATGCCGAAGTGTTCATTGGCGAACAGCACTACGATGAGTGCGAGGCGCTGTCGAAGGAGATTATCAGCGGCACTTACGGCAGTTATACGCTGGCTGAGGACTGGCGTGACATCTTCGGTGTGGATAACACCAGTTGCCCAGAAGTTATTTTCGCTCTGGCCGCAGAGGACGGCAAGGGCGCTACCAATGCCATCAGCAACATCCGCACCATGGCCATGATGCCCTATAACTATGCAGAATATTGTAACGGCATGGATAACTATGGTGGCATTGGAGCATGGAACTGCGTCTGCCTCGTACCTTCCTATGATAACACGGGAACAATCCTGCCTACGGGTGGTACCATTGGTGCCAAGAGCTTCCTGACCGGCTACGGTGACAAGTTGGGTGCTCCCTATGAGCGTTTCGACGACCGCGACATCCGCAAGCAGAACTATGTATATGATGCTGCAACGGGCAAGCATGGTCCAGGTATGTTCCTGAAGGGTGCCATGAAAGCCAACTATGGTACAGGCAGTCCGCTGCTGGCGGATGCAGACCGCGACGGACAAGAGCTGGTCTATGTCGATCAAGTGGGAACGTTCCAGAATATGGGTCGTGATTTAGAGCCTGTGATGAGTCCTCGTTGGGGCGAGACCAACTCAGGCATCCGCATGATGAAGTATCCGCTTTATCCCGCAGAGACCGGCAAAGGTTTTAAGGATATCGACGATGTACAGTTCCGTCTGGCCGAAGCTTATTATAATGTAGCAGAGTGCGAGATGCGCAAGGGAAATAGTGCCGAAGCTAAGAAATATGTTGATGCTGTGCGTCAGCGTTATTTCAAGAGTGGCGACCGCACGTCGGCTCTGAGCATTCCTGGCCCCGGCTTCAACAGTTTCGATATGGATTGGATGCTCTCCGAATGGGGTAAGGAATATCTCTGCGAGGGAAACCGCCGCCGTACCGACCTGCGTCGCTATGACAAGTTCACTCAGGGCCAGTGGTGGTTCTGGGGGCGTACTTCTGAGGATGGCTACGGACAGATGGCTGCCAAGCGTGACCGCAAGTATGAGTGGTACCCGCTGCCTGCAAGTGCCATTGCCGTCAATCCCGGACTCGTTCAGAATCCGAACTACTAATTCTTTTTCGACAACGATTTTTACGAATTAAACGAATTTAGAAATTATGAATAAGAAAATATATAGCCTGATGCTGACACTGCTGGCCCTTACTGGCCTGATGAGCAGTTGCTCAGACAAAGAGGATATCGTGTTCGACCATGAGCGTCAGCAGTTCGAGACGCGTGCCGACCGCATCCTGTTAGAATACATCGCCCCCTTTGGCACCACTGCCGACGAGGAAGTCTATATCATTGGTCCGTTCAACGGCAATTCTCTGACACCCAATGAAGAAGGAAAATATGATGCTCCTGTACTTGACGAGTCCTTCAAACTGATGAAGGCAGAAAAGAGCAACGCCAAATGGGGCATCTACATCGACCCTGCTGCCTTCCAGAATGGAAAGACACTGGCCGACGGTTTCCGTTTCTACTCTGTAAAACAGGGCAACGAGGCATTGCTGGGCGACGAGGCAGTCTATGCCGTTCATAATGACAACCCGGCGGTGGGAACCTTTACCAACATCTGGGGACAGCGTTGGGAAAGCTACTACTGGGGAGCCGAAGGCCCGAAGGTTGAGCACGACGGCTTTGTGGTCTATGTGATCGACGAGACAGGCTGGGATGCTATCACCCTATATCAGTGGGGTGACGTGAACAACCTGAACGGCGACTGGCCAGGTGCCGCTCCTACGGGTGTGCAGACCATCAACGGACAGCAGTATAAGTATTGGGATATGGGCGCAGCCAATTCGGGCTTGAACCAGCATCTCATCTTCAATAATGGCGGTGCAGGCATCCAGTTGGCAGACTTCGACTATACCATCGACCACGACCTTTTCCTGCGTGTCACTGCAACTGGTGTGGAAGAAATCACGGCTGGACCGAAGCATGATGGCTACGCTTTGTTTATACTCAACGAGTCGAGCCAGACAGACCTTGCTCTCTATGCATGGGGCGATGCCGAAGCCTTCGGCGGATGGCCGGGCATGGCTCCTACGGGCACTCAGACTATTAACGGCCTTGAGTACACCTATTTCGATATGGGCGAGGCCAATACTGGCTTGCAACTGCATCTCATTCCGAACAACAACAATAATGGTGTTCAGTGGGAGGGCGACGACCTGTTCTTCACCATCGACCACGACATCTACGTACGTATCTTCGACGGAGGCTACGAGGTCATCAGCAAGGACTACCAGGGAGGTGGTGGCGACACTCCTCAGCCACCCGTTACCGACAAGGTGATTATAGCCGTCAAGAACAGCGTGGGATATGCCGCTCCGCACCTCTATGTGCATGGTGACAGCGAGGCCTGCGGCGACTGGCCCGGAACTGCTCCCGTGAAGACCACCGACAACGGCTGGTGCCTGTTCGAGCTGCCTGCCAACGGCAACTTCAACCTCATTCTCAACGACAACGGCTCGCCACAGGTCGATGGTCCGGCCATCTCTACCAACGGAAGCCACTTCTTCGATGTGGCTGCAAGCTGGACAGAGTCGCCCAACACCGTCACCATCAAGAACAACGCCAACTATTCTGACCCGCGGCTCTATGCCTGGGGCGACGGCGAGATCTATGGCGGCTGGCGCGGCATCAAGCCTACCAGCAACGAGAACGGCACTCTTGTGTTCCCATTGCCCAACGACGGCGGCACCTATAACCTCATCCTCAGCGGCGAGGGCGAAGGTGTGCAGCAGGACATTGCTACCGTTATTGCTAACAAGAGTTACTCTTTCACGGCTAATTAGTTCATAGTTCATAATTCATAGTTATGAAAAGACTTTCATATTCCATTTTCTCCCTCGTCGCAGTGTTGCTTGTTGCAGCCTGCGACCCAGGTAAGGGACAGTTGACCATTCACGGAACAAAACCCGTCAGCCAGGAGAATCGTGTCATCTATCAGTTGAACATAGGTGCTTTCACCCCCGAGGGGACATTCAAAGCCGCCCAGGAACAATTAGGACGGCTCGACACCTTGGGAATTGACATCCTTTGGCTGATGCCCATCTATCCACGTGGTGAGACGATGCATAGCCCATACGCATCGATGAATTTCCAGAATGTGAATCCCTCCTATGGCACAGTGGGTGATTTGAAGGCATTCGTGGCAGTCGCTCACGAACATGGCATGAAGGTGTGGCTCGACTGGGTGCCAAACCATGTGGCAGTAGAGAATCCTTGGGTAAAGGAACATCCTGAGTATTTCTCCAAGGATGCCAAGGGACAGATGATTCATCCCCACGGCTGGGGCGATGTCTATGAATTGAACTATAAGA
>ONYC01000085.1 GCA_900321975.1 uncultured Bacteroidales bacterium | reverse complement strand
TGGCCCCAAGTTACATTGGCGAAGCCGGTATATTCCAGGAACTGGACCAGCTGCGTCTGCATGAACTCCATGAAGCCACCTGTTGCTAACAAGTCAAACATTGTCTTCTGGATTTATGGGTTTAACCAATAACTACAAGCACATCGCCCTCGAGGACGCTGTCGCCCTTGCGGACTTTAACTTCTTTGACAGTACCGGCGACGTCGGCCTCGATGTTGTTCTCCATCTTCATGGCCTCGAGCAGCACGACAGTCTGGCCTTCCTTGACGGTGTCGCCGACATTGACGAACACATCGAGGATGGTGCCGGGCAGGGGAGTGGTCACCTTGCTGCCGGCGGCCGGAGCGTTGCTCTTCTGCACCGAACCACCTGCGGCGGGAGCCACCTGGGGACGCGGGGCGCTGGCCACGGGCTTGCGCTGTTGTTTGATTTCCTGGTCGACGGTTACGACATACGAGGTGCCGTTCACATCGAGCTTGATCTCCTGGCCTTCTACCTCGTTGATATCAACTTTGTATTCGTTGCCGTTTATCTTGAGTTTATAATTCTTCATGACTATCTTCTGTTGTTAAAATAATGATTCATGTTATAGTACTTGGCGTTCCACGGAGTCCACTCACGCTCCACCTTCTGGATAGTGATGACGGTATCCTCCTCGTCGTGCAGTTCCTCGTTGTAGAGGTGGATAGCGGCGGCGATGGCGGCGAACACTTCCTGCTCGCTGCTTGCCGAGCTACCTTCGCTGACGGGCTTGATGGCGGCGGCCTTCTTGCCTTTGTTCTTCTGCTTTTCCTCGGTGTTCTGTATCAGACGGCCGGAACCGCTGATAAGGAGGGCGATGCATACGAGAGCCAGGAACACGACTGCAACGGCGGTGGCGGTGAGACCGAGACCGACGGGGTCGCTCTGTTTGATTTTCTCCGACTGCTTTGCCACGCGATAGTGGTGAGTGAGAATCTCGCCGTTGGCAAACTGCTCAAAGTCGAGGCGGTGCAGAGGCAGGATGTTGATGTCGTAGCCATATGGGTTGCGGCCGACGACAGTCAGCGAGCCGCCGTCGCGGCGCATGGCGTACATCGGGCTCTGGAACGAGCGGCGGGCAACCTCGTTCATATCTTTGTCGAGGATGGCGACGTAAGCGGTGTCGTTCACAGCCGAGGCCAATACGATAATGTATTCGCCCATGGCGCTGACGCTCACTGGGCGCAGAATGTTCTTCAAGTCATGGCGCTTGTGAATGTTGTCGGTCTGGAAGCGGCCGATAGTGTCGAGTTTGCCGTCGACCAGGCCTACCAGATGCACGCAGCATTCCACGCTGTCCACAGCCACAAATGCCTGCAGCTGGGGCGCGTAGCAGGTCTTGACGCTCACAAAGTCCATCGACGGAGCCAGTTGGTGCATCGGGCAACCTTCGTGCTGGGGTTCTGCCCCTGCTGAAGGCTGTTCCTGCGCCACGGCTGTCAGCATGGATAAACTGAGCAGTCCTGCTATCAGTATTTTACTTATGGTATTCATTCTTCTTTTGTTAATTGTAACATCAAAACTGGTGATCCGTGGTCAGCTGCCAGTGGTCGGTGCTTGCAT
Source organism: uncultured Bacteroidales bacterium (assembly GCA_900321975.1). Lineage (GTDB taxonomy): Bacteria > Bacteroidota > Bacteroidia > Bacteroidales > P3 > Colimorpha. Next base: position 1,373 of record ONYC01000085.1, on the reverse strand, counting down.
ATCGTATATGCGTCAGCATCCGACCACCGGCCACTGGCTATCGGACACTAATTACTTCTCGCACTTTTTGCCTTCAGCCTTGCAGCATTTCTCGCCTTCGGCTTTCTGGCAAGCCTGCTCGCAGGCCTGGCCTTCGACGGCACCTTCCATCTTGCAGCACTTGCCGGCGTTCTCGCCGCAGCACTCGGGGGTACCGCACTTCTCGCAGCCTTCGCACTTGGCAGCCTTGCACTCCTCGCCGCACTGGCAGCAGTCAGCGCAGTTCATGTCGCAAGCCTTCTCGCAGACGGTGGTGTCGCAAGCGGCGCTGTCCTGAGTTTCGGCGGGTTTGTTGTTGTTGCAAGCAACCATAGCGAACATGGCCATGGCGGCGATAGCGGTAAACAGAACTTTCTTCATTTTGTTTTGATGTTTTTGGTTAATAAATGAATTAATTGAATGAATTGTTTTCACTTTTTGGGGATTAGAGCGGCAGGTTGCAGTGCTTCTTCATCGGCAGACTGTCCTTCTTGGTCTGCAGGGCCTGAAGGGCGCGGATGACGCGGAAGCGTGTGTTACGCGGCTCGATGACATCGTCGATGTAGCCGTACTTGGCTGCATTGTAGGGGTTGGCGAACTGGTCGTTGTACTCCTTCTCCTTCTCGGCGATGAATTTGGCTTTCTCGTCGGCATCGGTGATTTCCTTGAGGGCGCGGCCGTGCAGCACCTCGGTGGCGCCGCTGGCACCCATAACGGCAATCTGGGCGGTAGGCCAGGCGTAGTTGATATCCGAACGCAGCTGCTTGCAGCTCATCACGATGTGGGCGCCGCCGTAGCTCTTGCGGAGGGTGACGGTGACCTTGGGCACCGTGGCCTCGCCATAGGCGAAGAGCATCTTGGCACCGTGGACGATAACGCCGTTGTATTCCTGGCCGGTGCCGGGCAGGAAGCCGGGCACGTCGACGAGGGTTACCAGCGGTATGTTGAAGGCGTCGCAGAAGCGGACGAAACGGGCACCCTTACGGCTTGAGTTGCAGTCGAGCACGCCGGCCATCGACTTGGGCTGGTTGGCGACGATACCTACGCTGATGCCACCCATGTGGGCGAATCCGACCACTAGGTTGGGGGCGAACTTCTCGTGAACCTCGAGGAACTGGCCGTCGTCGACGATGGCGTTGATGACCTCCTTGACGTCGTAGGCCTCGTTGGGGTTCTCGGGGATAAGATGGTTGAGGCTGTCCTCAAGGCGGTCGATGGGATCCTCGGTGGGGACGAAGGGGGCCTCTTCGAAGTTATTGCTGGGAATGTAGCCGACAAGGTTGCGGATGAGCTGCAGGGTGCTCTCCTCGGTCTCGCCGACGAAGTGGGCGACACCGCTCTTGGTGGCATGCACC
>ONYC01000077.1 GCA_900321975.1 uncultured Bacteroidales bacterium | reverse complement strand
TGACTCAGTAGCTCAGTAGGTAGAGCACAACACTTTTAATGTTGGGGTCCTGGGTTCGAGCCCCAGCTGGGTCACTAAACAAACTGACAACCGGACTCATAAGGTCCGGTTTTTTTTATACCTATGCGAAAGCATATTCTTTTGATAGCATGGTGTTTGTCCCTGATCTCCGGGGCTTGGGCACAGCAAACCAACGAACAGCTGGCTGCCTACTACTTCGACCATGGCGAATTCGCGCAGGCTTCTCAACTCTATGAGGGCCTCTACAAACAAACCACAAACAAATATTATTACCAAAGGCTGCTCGCAACATACATGGAATTAGGCGAGTACCGCGATGCCATACGGCTGGTGGAACGCCGTCAGAAGGGATTCCCAAAGGAACTCACTCTGATGGTCGACGAGGGGCAGGTATACCTTCGCCAAAAGCAAGAGAAAAAAGCCCTAAAAGCTTTCGATAAAGCCATAGAATCAATTGGTTCCGACCTCCAGCCGGTACCCGACCTGGCACAGGCTTTTATCTCGGCTGGGCGCTACGGCTATGCGGCCAGGACCTACCTGACAGCCCGCAGCAAGACCCGCAATCGCACCCTCTACTTCAACGAACTGGTTGGAGTATACCAACTGATGGGCGACTACGAGGCTATGACCGGAGAATATTTCGACCTTCTGGACAACAATCCCGGCATGATACGCAGCGTTCAGGTATCGATGCAAAAAGCCCTGCTCGAGGCTCCCGACCGGCGGCTTGCCGACGGCGTCCGCCGCGCTTTGGTGGCACGGGTGCAGGAACATCCCGGGAACAAGACCTACCTCGAGATGATGATCTGGTACTCGCTTCAACAAAACGACTTCCGCTTCGCGCTGGAACAGGCCGAGGCTGTGGACATCCGCTTCCCCGACATGGGCGGCGACCAAGTGATGCGGGTGGCACAAATTGCGTATAACAACGATGCCCTCGATGTTGCCGGCGACGCCTACCGCTACATGCAACGCAAAGGCGCCGACAGCCCCCACTATTTCGAAAGCCGCGTGGGCGAGCTGGAAGTGGAGTTCGCACGCGTGAACAACAACTATACACTTGATAGCAAAGACCTTGCCTCGCTCCGCGCACGCTATCTTGCGGCCTTCGACGAGCTGGGCAAGAACGAGCGTACCATACCCCTTCTGCGCCACTATGCCTCCCTGATGGCCTATCACGGCGGAGATGCACAGGCGGCGGTGAGCGCGTTGGACGACGTGCTGGAGATTCCCCGTTTGAAACCGCAGATACGCGACGAGGTGAAACTCGAACTGGCCGACCTGCTTCTTTTCGCCGGACAGACCTGGGACGCCTCGCTGCTGTATATGCAGGTCGAGAAAGCCAACAAGAACGACCTCCTGGGCGCGCAGGCAAAATATCGCAACGCCCGACTCTCCTACTACAACCACGACTTCGAATGGGCCAACTCACAGCTCAAGGTGCTGCGCTCATCGACCAGCAAACTGGTGGCCAACGACGCCATGGAACTCTCGCTGCTCATATCCGACAATATGGAGGACGACAGTACCTACGGTATGCTCGAACTCTTCGCCGACGCCGACCTCATGCTCTACCGCAACCTTCTCGACTCGGCATGGGCGGGCTACGACGCCATCCAACGCGCCGTCCTCTCCCACCCCCTCTTCGACGAGATTCTGATGCGCAAGGCACAGATCCGTATGAAACAGGCGCGCTATACCGAAGCCGACAGCCTTCTGCAACGCCTGATCGAATTCTATCCCTACGATATCACCGCCGACGACGCCCTGATGCTCCGCGCCGAACTCAACGAAGAACGGCTCGGCAACACCGACGTTGCACGCCAATGCTACGAGAAACTGCTGCTCGACTACCCCACGAGCCTCTACACCGACCGCGCACGCAAACGTTATAACGCCCTGAAAACAAAATGACCAAAGTAAGAGCGAAGAAATTCCTCGGGCAGCACTTCCTCACCGACGAGGGTATCGCCCGCCGCATCGTCGACAGCCTTGCACCCGAATCGCACCATGTGTTGGAGATCGGCCCCGGAATGGGGGTGCTGACAAAATACCTTATCAACCGGCCCGATACCGACTTCCACGTTGTCGAGATCGACCGCGAAAGCGTGGCATACCTCCACGACCACTACCCCACCCTCGACGTTATCGAGGGCGACTTCCTGAAACTCGACCTCAACGCCCTGTTCAATGAACCCTACGCCATCATCGGCAACTTCCCATACAACATCTCGTCGCAGATTCTTTTCCGGGTATTCGAGTGCCGGAACCAGGTGGGCGAGGTGGTCGGAATGTTCCAGAAAGAAGTGGCCGAACGGGTGGCCGAGAAGCCTGGGAGCAAAACCTACGGAATCCTCTCCGTTCTCCTGGGCGCTTTCTTCGAGGCGAGATACCTCTTCACCGTCCACGAAAACGTCTTCAACCCGCCGCCGAAGGTAAAATCGGCCGTCATCCGACTTACGCGCAACAACGTAACCCACTTGGAATGCGACGAGCAGCTCTTCGTCCAGGTGGTCAAGGCGGGCTTCAACCAGCGCCGCAAAACGTTGCGCAACGCCCTGCGCTCGGCCGGCCTGCCGGTCGACGCCGTGCCCGAGGAAACCCTCGCCAAGCGGGCTGAGCAACTGTCGGTCGGCGAATTCATCACCCTGACAAAAACCATACAACAATGCATATAGCCGCCTATATCGTTCTGGCTCTTGCCTTTGCCATCAGCAACATGCTCCTTTTCCGCCGCTGTGCGGAACTGACGCCCATCCGCCTCACACGGGGACTGGGGCTGACCCTCTGCGTCGCCGCCGTACAGACAGCCCTTTTTCTGCTCGGCATGGTGCTGGGCAACCTGCTTCGTTTCGAACTCCCCGACGACTCCGCAGCCTTCTCCACTGCCAACGCAATGATATTCCTGGGGCTCGACATATTCGTCATGCTGCGCATGCTCCTGCCCCACCTGCGCCGCGAGCCGCGCCTACCGCTTTTCGACCTGGGCAATGGCAAAGCCACCATCGCCATAAGCCTCACCGCTGCCATCAACCCCCTGCTGGTCGGCCTTGGCGCCGGATTCGTGGCCTCGTCGGCCGATATTCATAAATTGTGGCCCATAGCCATGCTGGTGCTTCTTTGGATATTCGGCTACTGGGGTGTGATGCTCGGCCGCCGCAAGGTGGCCATACGCCCCGTCCGCTGGATGGTCATCGCCGCCGTCATGCTCCTCGGCGTCGGCATCGCCGCCATGGTCAACGCATAGGATAAATACGCATCAGGCACTCGCGGCAGTCGAACTCGAGACGGAATCGGCGGGTGTTGTTGACAAGAACTAGGTTATCGGCAGGCTGCAGGGAAACCTGCGGCCTGCCTTTGTTTTTGCCTTGGAGGCAACAGCCGAGCTCATAGCGCAGGCAATACTTGGTGGTCATAAGTGCCTTGCCCTCATAGTCGGCGGTTTGTTCCAACCCACGCTCCAACACTTTGACACCATGCCGCTTATAGAACGCCTCTGCCTTGCTGTTGACCACATTGGCACGGTAGTCGGCCTCCCGGACAGGAGACGTCTCACAACGGTCTGCCCGACAACAGTCGGCAGGGCGGAAGTAGCTTATTCTATGTTCGATATGCTCCTCAACCACCTTGCGGCGCAGCTCGTTCAGCACCGATACCGGCAGGAAATAGCGCCCTTTGGTGGTATCCTCGACCTCTGAGGCGGCGAAAGGAGTGTCGCCCAACTTCGACAACTGCTTTACTATCAGAGCCGAGGCCTTCTCAACGGAGCCGGTAACCAGCTGATGCTCGACGGCGGTCACGGAAGCAGTTTTCACACCGTCCTCGTCCTCTAGCTCCAACATAAATCCTTTGTCGACAACCGAAAACAGCATTCGCACGGCAATGCGCCGCTCGGCCGAGCGGCCGGCGAGCTGCTTCTCGAATTGCTGGTCGTTATTCCGCCATATCGTCGTACCAGCTTCGATATCAGGCATTACGTTCGGAACTACGGCACGCCCCTGCACACCATTTACCATAAAACCTTGCAGCCGGCCGTCGGAATCGAAGAAACAAAGTCCGTCGCCATTCGAGAACTGCTCCTTACCACTGATAACAAGGTTGTTACTGCCTAGCGAAACCACCTCGCCGACGCGCTTGCCGAGCGATTTCTGCGTGGCGAACGAGGCCATCGGCTGGCGACCGCGCAGAAAATAGTCGGTATAGCCGCGATTGAACGTGCGGTCGGGGTCGGGGGTGAAATAGAAAACGGAGCGACCCGAAGAGGCACGACTGTGGCCATCCATCATGGTGTCAAGCATTTGACGGTAGTAGGCGGTTATATTCTTGACATAAGCGAGATCTTTCAACCGCCCTTCGATTTTAAACGAAGTGATGCCTGCAGCAATCATGTTGCCAAGCTGTTGGCTAGCATTGAAGTCGCGGAGCGAGAGGAGGTGGCGGTCGCGAATCAGAGTGCGGCCGTCGGAGGCACAGAGGTCGTAGGACGAGCGGCAGGGCTGCGAACAGCACCCTCGGTTGCCGCTGCGCCCATTAAGATACTGGCTCATATAACATTGGCCGCTATAGCTGACGCATAGGGCACCATGCACAAAGGCTTCGAGGTCGACCGACGTGGCGGCACGCATCAGGCGCATCTGCTCCAACGAAGTTTCACGAGCCAGAATTACACGGCTGAAACCGGCTGATTCCAAGAATTTTATCCGTTCTGTCGAAGCATTGTGGCATTGGGTGCTGGCGTGCAGTTCGACTGGAGGCAGATCGCACTCGAGCAACCCTATGTCCTGGATTATCAGCGCGTCGACACCGATATTGTACAGTTGGCGGATCATACTCACTGCCGGCTCCAACTCGCTGTCGAAAAGGATGGTATTCACCGTTGCAAACACCTTGGAACCATAGAGATGCGCGTAACGTACAAGAGCTTCGACATCGGCGACACTGTTGGTGGCCGCGGCGCGTGCGCCGAACGCCGGCGCGCCGATATACAGTGCATCGGCACCATGGTTCACGGCTTCGCAGCCGAACTCGAGATTCTTGGCCGGGGCCAGCAATTCCAGTTTGCTCATAACGCCATAGATAACGCACCCACCGCGATAATTATTGTCCGACAACGTAAAAATCGGAAAACAAAGCATCTACACCCGCTCCGGGAGCATTGTTCTTCAATCGTTCTTCGATAGTTCTTCGATTGTTTTTCGATCCGAATCGAAGAACAATCGAAGAACGATCGAAGAACTATCGAAGAACTATCGAAGAACGGTGGTAGTTGATAGGTAGAGGATAGGGTGTAGATACGAAAAATATTTTTGGTCATATCGTGGTTTTTGCGTACCTTTGCAGTTTGAAAAATCAAATAACAAACCACTATGAAAGTAAGAGAATTAGTAGATAAACTGAACCTTAAGGTGCTTTCGGGCGAGAACGGACTGGACCGCGATATCGACGGCTGCTACGTCAGCGACCTGCTGAGCGACGTGATGGGCAATGCCGAGATGGGCAATGTGTGGGTAACCCTTCAGACCCACAAGAACGTGATGGCCATAGCCTCGCTCAAGGAGCTTGCCTGCGTCATCCTGGTGAAGAACCTCGACGCCAGCGACGATACCAAGGAGCAGAGCAACGAAGAGGGTATTCCCTTCCTCTCGACCGACATGCAGACCTACGAAACCGTTGGAAAGATCTACCAGTTGTTGAATGCTTAACGCCTTCAAAGCCGACCTGCACATACACACGGTGCTTTCGCCGTGCGGCGACCTCGAGATGTCGCCTTCGGCCATAGTCGACCGTGCATTGGCGCGTGGACTCGACATGATCGCCATCAGCGACCACAACACCACCCGTCAGGTAAAGGTTACGCAGAAAATCGGCCGCGAGAAGGGTCTTTTTGTGCTTGGTGGAGTGGAAGTTACCTCGCAGGAGGAGACCCACTGCCTCTGCTATTTCCGCGATGAAACGCAACTGGACGAGTTCCAGGAGTTTCTCGACACCCACCTTCCACCAATCCCAAACGACGAGGAACGGTTCGGCTACCAACTGATAGTCGATGAAAACGACGAGATTGTGGGCGAAGAGGAGTACCATCTGCTCAACGCAATCAATGTAGACATCGACGGCATCTACGACGAGGTGCACCGCATCGGTGGCCTGTTTGTTCCGGCACATATCAACAAAGGGACCACCTCGCTTATGAGCCAGCTGGGCTTTGTGCCGCCCGACCTGCGGGCCGACGGGCTCGAGATCAACTTCCGGACCACCAAAGCCGAGATACTGAAGAAGTTCGCCTACCTGAAACGGTTCAACTTCATAACCGACAGCGACGCACATTTCATTGACAACGTGGGCGATGTGTATAACTTAGTGTATATGGAGCACCGCACATTCGACGAGTTCGCAATGGCGTTGCGCGGCGAAGAAGGGCGATGCATCGACACCGACTACTTCCGGGAGCACAAGCTGCCCAGAATAGCATAGACCTGCTCTATGCAACGTATTCCGTCGATAGCCGACGAGACGATTCCGCCGGCATAACCGGCGCCTTCGCCACATGGATACAGACCCTGCAATTGAGGATGTTGCAGGGTTTCTTTGTCGCGCGGAATACGTACCGGCGACGAGGTGCGGCTCTCGACGGCCAGCAGCAGCGCATCCTGCGAGACAAAGCCTCGCATCTTGCGGTCGAAAGCCTTGAAACCTTCCGCAAGGCTGTCAACAACAAAACCAGGAAGAAGCTCGTGCAACGGATGCTGCACCGTCTGCCCGAGATAGCCCGAACGGGGCAATGTCCGGCTTTCGCGACGATGAAGAAAATCGACCAGACGCTGAGCAGGGGCGGCAATACGGTCGCCGGCCGCATGGAACACCGCCTGCTCCACTTTCTGCTGAAAATCAAGCAACGCAAGCGGCGAATCGGAAGATGATGCAATATCCTCCAAGCCGACAGTTACGGCGATGCCGCTGTTGGCGAACGGCGAATTCCGGCGACTGTTGCTCATTCCGTTCACCACCTGCTCGCCTGCGGCAGTTGCGGCCGGGACGATAACACCACCGGGACACATACAGAACGAGAACACTCCGTGTCCTGCGGCCTGTGCGGTGAGGCTATAGGCGGCCGGCGGCAAAAGCGACGAGTAGCCCGAGCCGTGGTATTGCAGCTGGTTTATAAGCTCTTGTGGATGCTCAACACGCACGCCGAGGGCGAACGGTTTGGGTTCGAGAAGCCAGCCACGGTCGTTGAACATATGGTAGATATCGCGTGCCGAATGGCCGGTTGCCAAGATAACGGCAGCACCCTCGTACTGAGCACCGTCGGCAGTAACAACACCGATTACCCGTCCGTCGTTCACCACGAAGTCGACCACCTTCGAATTGAAATGGTATTCACCTCCGGCAGCCTCGATTGTGGCACGCATATTGGCTATGATCCCTCCCAGACGGTCGGTGCCGATATGGGCGTGCACATCGACCATAATATCCGGATCAGCACCATGGTTTACAAACTGTTGCAGCACAGCGCCTACATCGCCCCTCTTGGTGGAGCGGGTGTATAGCTTGCCGTCGCTGAACGTACCGGCGCCGCCTTCGCCGAAACACCAGTTGCTGTCGGGGTCGACAACACCGTTGCGGGCCAGCGAAGCAATATCTTTGCGGCGCTGATCAACGGGTTTTCCACGCTCGACGATCACCGGTCTGATGCCCAATTTGATAGCCCTGAGCGCGGCAAAAAGACCCGCCGGACCGGCCCCGACAACAACCACCTGCGGCGAATTGGACGACAAAACCGGAACTTTGTAGTTGTTTGGTACTTCGAGTTTTGTGCCAACCTCCACCATAAGATGATAGACCACCTGACGGCGACGGCAGTCGATCGAGCGGCGTAAGATCTTCACTTCCTCGCCATCGGCGGCACCGGCAGCGCGGCGTACCGCAACATGGTCGGCTAACTGCTCGGGAGTGAGGTCAATCTGTACAGTCCGGTTCATCGTGTTGGAATTCAGTTTTCGGGCTGCAAAATTACGAAAAATTTTGCAGCTTACCGAAAAAACGTTATATTTGCACTATAATACACACGTTTGTTGTCAGACACAACAGCCTGACAAACAATGTGATGCTATTGTATTATACCGTGTTAATAAAGAGAAAAATAATAAAAAGCAAAGAGCTTAGAGCATAAGCCACCCTGACGATATGAAAAAAACATTCCTCACACTGCTCATCCTACTGACAGCCATACTACCGGCGATACCAGCAAGTGCCCAGCAGGTACTCATTGAGAATGACACCCTTTATATCAGCCCCTGTATGACGGGAGTGTCAACAGGACGCATAATACCCTACCAGACCTTCCCTTACCGCAGCTACGACGGATGGGTGGTGATTGAAACCCTACCCGGCGACACTTTGGTTCTCAACGGCTCATACGGCATCTGGGACGGGAACCTGCAGATATGGGACGGCACACCTTCGACCGGCATAATGCTGACCGACTACAACTGGGTTGGCGAAGGCTCATTGCAATTGATTGCCACCTCAGGCCGCTTCACCTTCCATTTCCACACCGACACGGGCGATGATGAACGTTTCGACCTGACGTGGACAAGCCTGCACCCGGAACTCTGCTGTACAGAACGCCCCTATAACCTGACATACACCACCGTCGCCGGATTTGGCGGCACCTGGAGTGCCACACTTAATTGGCAAACCACAGCAGCACCCGGCACACAATACCGCATCAGCGTCGACGGCACGCCGTGCGACACCGTATCCACCCTCACGGCAACCGTCACCGGACTCATCGCCAGCAGTCAGCACACCTTGGAGGTGGGCATTGTTGGCAGCGAGTCATGCGGCTATGCAATGGCACGCACCACGATGCGCACCCCCTGCACCGGATCGACCAATATGCCGTTGCAAGAGAACTTCGACGATATAGCGTCGGATACCGTGCCGCCTTGCTGGCTTTACGCAATGAACTACGACGACACTTCGACCCGTCCGATGGTTGTTGCGGGTTATTTCAACAGTCATCCGCGCTCGCTCAGGATGGGCTGTGGGTCAAACAGCGTGGCGAGCCACTTCTCCATTGTCACCACACCGCACATCGCGGAAGGTGGCACCTGGCTGGTAACGTTGAGATTGATGGCCTCGCACCCCAACACACGCATCCAGATAGGCACCGCCGACACAGCGGTTGCTTCGCTGTCGCTTAGCGGATTTGCGCACGCAACCACCATCGATGTGCCAAACAACATCGGTTGGATAACCAGCACGGTACGCATCAATGGCGTGGCTGCAGGCAAACGCCTGGCTATGGTAATGCAGCAGGGCGACCAAGACGGCATTCAACGCCTTTGCTATATCGACGACATTCGAGTTGAAAATTGCGGTGCGGACAGCCTTCAAGCCTACCGCATAATGAGCGACAGCCTGACCCTCAGATGGGTCACCTTCGGCAGCCCCACCTGCAATCTTGGGATACGGCATGCCGGCGCGATGGCTGATGACACGTTGCTGCTGGGCGTAACCTCCCCCTTGACAATTGGCGGACTCACTCCATCCACTCGCTACACCTTCACCATCTACCCCACATGCGGAACGCGACAGGGCCTGCCGCTGAGCATCTCTGCACGAACCTCCGCCCCTGTCAACAACGCCATCTGTGCCTCCATGGAAGGATCGTATGCGGAAGGTTGGACTCAAATACTTCACACCAACAGCGAAAACGGAGGCTCGTCGATTAACTATATTCACGGAGACAACTATCTTGTGTCACCACAGACTATGCTTGCCGGGAAAACCGTGTCTCTGGAATGCGCCACCGTCTACAGCTGGATATGGATGCAGGTAGGAACCATGTCGGTCCCTGACGACGAGAGCACCTTCACATTGCTCGACTCATTCTTTTTCTATGACGAATACAGGTACCACCCATTCACACTACAAATCCCCAACACATGCACCGACCAGTACCTTGCCTTTCGTCTTAAGAACGCTCCTGATTACTACTGTTACTACATTCACAACCTGCATATTGGAGATATGCCTTCTTTTACAAGCCACATCTCACACGTACGTGGCACCAGCGTTGAACTGCGCTGGACAGATCCCGACAATACATTATGCGACACTTTCGTGGTGGAATACGGACAGAGAGACTTCACATTGGGTAGCGGACAGCGCGATACCATATACAACTCGACCCGAGCCACCATCACAGGGCTGACGCCTGCTACCGACTATGATTTTATCGTATGGCGATATTGCGACAATGACCCCTGCGACTTCCGTACACGTACCATGACAAGGTACGACAATCCCATTCCTTACTGCACCGACTTCGAAGGTACCGACTATATCTGGGATTTATGGAGCGGCGACTGGTGGGTTACCGAATCCAACAACAACACTCCACGCATAATCGACCATCCATGGATGTCCGGTGCAGGTCATTCGATCGACATGGGTTCATTCGGCCTTTCATGGGGATATCGCAACACAGTGGCTCTGCCTGACGTAAAAATCGACACTGGCATGATGCTTAGTTTCTACGCCAGCAGCACCGTACCTCAGTCACGCCTGGTGCTAGGTACATGGAATCCCGATTACGACATGGGCTTCTGCGCCTTCGACACGTTAGAGATAACATCTGCAGAACGCCAACATTACGTTTACCGCATTCCAGACAGCATAACCGACGCCGAGGGTCGTCTGACTCTGCAGTGGTTCCACACAGCACAATACGAGTTCCATCACCTATATATTGATGAGTTACAACTCTCTCACGCCTGGTACGGCAACATTGCGACAGCATACGTTGGTTTCGACAGCGTAGCATTCAGTTGTTCCGACAGTGTGCGCGTAAGGCTCGACAACGGTATGAGTGCCACCTCGCCCAACCTCACCTTCGGAGGTATTGATAGTGGAACTTTGTATCACATATATGTTACCCCTCTGAACGACACGGGGACCTGTGAAAGTTACGCCGGCTACGTTGTCACTCATGCATCTGGATATGGCGCGGGCTACTCAGGATGCTTCACCTTCGACGAATTATTAAGTTACGAATTGCCCACCGGATGGCACTTCGCCGGCAGTGCACAGATGGCTGCCGACGACGCACTCGAGTTCTCCGGGATTGCCACCCTTCCACCTTTAGGCGACCTCAGCGGACTACGACTAACACTTGACAATGTTGGAACCGTACCTATAGCGGTGGGCTATACCACCGACAGCGTCGGCTTCACTTCCATAGACACCATCCCTACCGGCTGTACCGCAATAATTCTCCCCGCGATGCCTGCTGGTGCACATGTGGCGCTGAAAGCCACAGGCACGGCGCGCCTGAAGATGGCAGGCCTCAGTGGATGCGGCATTGTGGACTTCGTTGGTGCTTCTGGCACGGTGGTCTGCAACACACGCAACGGCAGTATGCAGTACTACCTGACTGTAACCGACACCGCTACAGGCGACGAACGCACAATACATATCGTAGACTCAATCTACGTGGTAAACAATTTGACCTTGGGCCATACATACCGCCTGAGCTACCGGTGCGAGGGGGAAAGCGACGCTTGTGCACCATGGACACTGATTACCCTAGCCGACAGCATCAACTTGCCCTACTGCGAAAATTTCGACCCAGAGGGCAACACCGGAGTGCCGACCAACTGGACATTCATTTATGATGAAGACATCGTACCCGCACTAGATATAGGGTGGGGAGAAACCCCGTTGATACTGGGAGAATGGTGGAGACCGAATCAGTACGCCATACTTCCCCCGATTACCGGCAGCGGCAATATTTCGATTATGTTCCACGTCCATTCTTGGGACCCTGGGACTTTCCAGGTGGGCACCGTAGACGCCAATGCCGACACGTCCACGTTCATCCCTCTCTACACCAACGGATACTACGAGACAGGCTGGATAGAAAAGACTATCGCCATCGATTCGCTTGGCAACCGCCGCATCGCTTTCCGTACACATAGCGTCAACCTTCTGGATTATGTGAACATCAGTACAAATCCCGCAGTCAAGTTCAGCCTTGTAGGTTGGCGCACCATGAGATTGACTGCCGATGTGCCGGACACCATAGTTGACTACTACGTACGTTATCGACGCGACGACGGACGCGACAGCGTGCTGCACATCACCCGCAACCCATACGACTTTGTCGAACCCGAATATAACGACATCTACCTCACCGTGGCGACTGACTCGACAGGCAACATTTGCAGCTATGAGAATCCACGCTGGCAGATGAGCGCTCTTCACACCCCGCCGGAATGTCCACTCGACGAATACTGGCATTGGGAATACCGCGGACTCGGCGACACGTGGGACGACTACTACCGCGGCCGCCGTCCTCACAAGATGCGCATCAACAGCGATTCCAACAACTACGCTATACGCCTGCTGCCCGACTACGATGTGGATTCGGTGCAACAGTTGAGCCTGGCCTTCGACTTGGCGGCCGACCGGGTGGGCGAGATGATTGAAGTTGGTGTTATGTGGGATGCCTACGACACCGGCAGCTTCACTCCGGTCGACACTTTCTACTACACCGCCCCGTACAGCCGCTGGCAGACATGCCGCACAAGTTTTGCAAACTACAACGGCAACGGCCGTTGGATAGCATTCCGCCACCGCAGTGGCCAATGCACCGACTGCGAAGGCGAGATGGCTGTGGGCCGCTATATGGTAACCGACTGCCCCGCGGCAACCGCCACCGCCACCTTGAGCCGATGGAACAAAGTGGAAATAAACGCGTCTGACGGCGGCTTCTATGTGGAATTCCACCCGACAGATATGCCCTGGTTGAGCAACAAAATGTATGTCGCCTCCGTACCAATGATGCTTACGCTGCTGGGCGAAACCACCTACGAGTTCCGCTTCGGATGCGACACCCTCAGCTTCGTATGCGACCCGCAGACGGTACACACCGGCGTGGTGCCAATCGATATACCCACCTGCCTGACCTTCGACGATGCCGACGACACCCTGCTGCACGGCTGGACACTCTACGGCAGCAACACCCATGTCGAGGACAGTGTTCTGCATATCGACGGACTCACATCCACTCCCGATATCAACATTGCGTCGCTCTGCAACGTAGGTCTCAGCCTGTGGTACAAAGCTTCACGCCCTAACGACCGTTTGCGTGTAGGGACTATGGTCACCCCCGAAGATCCGCAGACATTCTGGAGCGCCGCCACCATGGCCACGCAGGACACCGGCGTGTGGCAACGCTTCGTGGTGGACCTCTCGGCTTCGCCCGTCAATGCCCACTTCCTGGCATTCAATGGCAACGGCATGGTCGACAACATAAGAATCGACACCGTGTCTGCAAATGCATTCACCGTGCTGCAAGCCGACTTCGACGCCATCACACTGGGTTGGAGCAGCGTCGGCAACCCCGACATCACTATCACTATGATGCAGGGCGACAGCGTGCTCAACGTCTATAACAACCCCACCTCGCCGCTCACAGTCGGCGGGCTGACAACCCTCTCGCCCTACACCTTCTACTTCGTCAGTATGGCCGACGATACGGGCAGCTGCTCGATGCACTACGAAGACAGTGTCAAACTTGTTACACCACGTATCGGCACCGGTTGCGTCAACACCACCGACATGTATTCACCCAGCACCCTCTTCTCCAGCGGAACCTACGGCAACCCCTATGCTACAGAAGGCCCTGTGGATTTCGGCTACTCGCACCCCGACAGCCGCCATACTGTATGCTACGACACTTCGGCACGCGATCCGCGCACCGGCGGCCTTCTGCGCATGGTTCCCGAAGGGGCCACCTCGAGCGTACGCCTAGGCAACCCGAACACCGACATGCAGGCGCCACAGGCCGAAGCCGTAACCTACAGCCTGATGGTCGACACCGCCGACTTCGAACTGCTGCTGCTGCGCTACGCCGCTGTGCTACAAGACCCGATGCATGCCACCGAAGACCAGCCCCGTGTCCGTATCGAAGTGCTCGACTCCAACCACACCCCGATCAACCCACTCTGCACTTCGGCCGACTTTATCGCCGACGCATCGCTCGGCTGGAACACCGCAGCTAACAGCGTCCTCTGGAAAGACTGGACTTCGGTTGGTATCGACCTTACGATGTATGCCGGACAACAGGTTTATGTGCGACTGACAACATACGACTGCAACGAAGGGTCGCACTACGGCTATGCCTACTTCACCCTTGAATGTATGCGTAAGTCGATGGAGACCACCGCATGCGGCGACATCGACAGCAACACTTTCACCGCCCCTGCGGGCTTCAACTACCGCTGGTATACCGACCAGAGTTCTGCCACCATCAGCACGGCTCAGAGCATCACCCGGGCCACAGCCAACGTCACATACTTCTGCGACCTCAGCAAAATCGACAACGCCGCCTGTATGTTCACCATCAACGCCTATGGCGGCACACGCTATCCGATGGCCTCGATGGACACCACGATGACTATCAGCGACTGCCAGTTCCATGTGAACTTCATCAACACCAGCGGCGTGAGCTCCGACGGCGTGAACCTGATTCCCGGCGAGGGCTGCGAAACAGCGTTCTGGAATTTCGGCAACGGTCTGACTTCCACCTCCTACCACGCCTCTACAACCTATACGATGCCGGGGGTGTATACCGTGATGCTTGTCAGCGGTATCGCCGGCGACGAATGCCAGGATACCACCCTGTGGACACTCAATATCGACTTCCCGACCTATCCCTCGATCAGCGGCCCCGACAGCTTGTGCTACAACGCCTTGGACACCATCCGCATACATAACGCCGCACCAGATGTTGTCGGCAGCTGGATAGCCGACGGCAACGACTGGATACTGCCGCTCTCACCCGCCAACTATGTGCTGGGCAGCAACAGCTACTCCCTCTCCATCACCGATCCCTATGGTTGCACGCAATATGCCGACATTCCCCTGTATGTCAACAACGGATTCAACCAGTACGATACCCTGACTGTCTGCACGATGATGCTGCCGTTCAGCTATGCCGACACCGTTTTCGGAGTCGGCAGCACCGGCGGCGAGTACCACTTCTACCTGAACAGCGTTTCGGGGTGCGACAGCAACTACCACCTCTGGCTCACCGTCAGCGACACCGACGGCAGTATCGCGCTCGACACCGTCAGAGCCACCATCTGCTCGAACCAGAGCTTCACCTTCTTCGGCAGCGATTACAATACCGAAGGCTCGCACAACAACGTGCATCTCGACGCCAATGGCTTCTGCGACAGCATTCACACCCTGCTGCTCAATGTCAATCCCACCAGCGGCTCGGACACCGTCGCCACAGCCTGCGACACCTACTTGTGGCACGGACACAGCTACGCCAACTTGGCATACTCTGCCTTCGACACCATCGACAGCACCATTCTGGCTGCCGCCAACCAGTATGCCTGCGATTCGACCCTGACGCTCCACCTCACCCTCTACAGCCACCACGACACCACCATCGTCGACGAGGTGCTGGAGAACGCCATGCCTTATATGGTGGCCGGCACAATGGTAACACCGAGCGACCTTGCGGCAACCACAGCCCAATATTCCTCCTACTCCAACATCTTCACCATCCCGACGGCCGAAGGCTGCGACAGCAACATCAATCTTTCGCTTACCGTATGGCTAAACCGCACGATAACGCTGACCGACACCATCTGCCGCAACCAACTTCCGCTCTTCTGGAACGGATTCATGATCTCAACGGATTCCTCCGCGGCCACCAGCACCTATTACACCACTACCACCCACGGAGCCGACAGCACCACGACCCTGATGCTGACCATCCTCGAAAATCCCGCAGCAACCTACTTCGACACTGTGGTCGAGAACCAGCTTCCGCATACATTCCGCGGATACTCCTTTAACGCGACCACCGACACCGCACTCACCCTGCCGTCGTCCATCGGATGCGACACCATTGCCGCCTACCACCTGCTGGTGTGGCCGAACCAGGTGGTGCGCCTCGAACGCGACATCTGCGACGACACACTCCCCTACCTCTGGGACGGCAACACCTTTACGGGTACCGACAGCGTCAGCTTCACCATCAACGACATCCACGGTGCCGACAGCACCGTCACCCTCGTGGTTTATGTACATCCCACCTACGAACTGGCCGACACCCACGTGTTCTGTCCTTCGCAGCCCTTCGTCTACGAGGGTATCGACTATGGCGGCCCCACAGTGTTCGACGCACCGCACCTCAGCATCCACGGATGCGACAGCCTCGTGCATGTGGCCCTGGTTCCCCGCGACTCGAACTATCACCTCTGTCCGCTCTATCGGATGGACAGCGCAACGTGGCATCCGGCCGACACCATCATCCTCGGCTGCGCTCCCGACACACTCTTCCTTCGCGACACCACACCGGGCGCCGTCGCCTGGCTCTGGACACTCACAGCCGGCACCGACACCGTAATATCGACCACCAACGAAGCCTCGATCGAACTGGCCACACCCAGAGTGCCGGCCAGCTACCAAGTGATCATCACCTCCGACGCCGGTTGCAACGACACCCTGCAGTACCCCGTATATATGTTCGGCACACCTGACGCGGAA
This sequence comes from uncultured Bacteroidales bacterium, assembly GCA_900321975.1. Taxonomy (GTDB): domain Bacteria; phylum Bacteroidota; class Bacteroidia; order Bacteroidales; family P3; genus Colimorpha. The sequence goes on along the minus strand of ONYC01000077.1, from coordinate 12,923 downwards.
TTCGAATGGAATCCGCCCGTGCCGGCAATCGACAACCCCGAGGTGCAGTTCGCCAATCTTTCGTCGCCAAAAGACTCCCTCGACTACTTCTGGCGCATACCGCGCCAGGCCGGTTCTGCCGACTGCGACACCACCAGCGAGGCCGAGCCCCTCTACCACTGGGGATCGGAAGGCGACAACATGGAGGGCGAATACGACGTAAGCCTCACCGCCTTCTGGCACCAGATATGGCTGCTCGCGGGCGGCGACACCGTCTCGCACACCTGTGTCGATTCCACTACCCATACCATCTACATCACCAACGACTTCCTCCAGTTCCCCAACCTCGTAACACCCAACGGCGACGGCACCAACGACACCTGGCGGGTGGTCAACCTCATCGAATACGGCAACTACCCGACCAACGAACTGTGGATCTACAACCAGTGGGGCGCCGAAATCTACCACGTGCGTAACATCCGCCAGGAGAAGGACTTCTGGGACCCCAACGCCACCTCGAGTCCCGACGGCACCTACTACTTCCGGTTCTCAGGTCGAGGTATCTACGGAGTGGTTAAACGCAACGGTGCAATCGAAGTGCTTAGGAAATAGCATCTTAACCCTATCCTCTACCTATCTTCTACCTATCAACTACCACCGTTCTTCGATCGTTCTTCGATTGTTCTTCGATAGTTCTTCGATCGTTCTTCGATTCGAATCGAAGAACGATCGAAGAACTACCGATGATGTATCGAGGAATTATGGTCGTTGATTGTGGACAAGAGGGGCGTTTTTGAGTTTTTTTTACTAAAAAAATTTTGCCGCATAAGTTTTATTTTGTACTTTTGCAGCCGGTTTGGTCGCCCGACAAGGGCGCCAAGAGGGAAGCCGGTGAGAGTCCGGCGCAGTCCCGCTGCTGTAAGCTCACAAACTGAAGCCCAATCTGTTAAGCCACTGCGTACCGCCATAGGTGCATGGGAAGGCAAGGGCCTCGGGGAGCAAGCCAGAAGACCTGCCAAACCGATGAAATCGGTACCGCTTTCGAGGAAAAAGCACGCCGGTAGCAAAGGACAAGCTTGTGTAGGCCAGTCTTTTTCTCCCCGATTTTCCGATACCGATATTGAGATTTGGAAGTATTAACTAACAAAAACAATATCAATATGGTAAAAAAAGTACTAACCTTTGTGATGGGTCTGATGCTTGCCATAAGCGCATCGGCCACCATCAACTTCTCTGCCTCCGACATCCAGTTCTGGGTCGGCACCGGCAGCAACTCGGCTGTTGTAGTCATCGCTTGGGACGACTACACCACTCCCACCGCCTACGCTTGGGGCGTGCATTGGAACGGCACCGCGTCGGCTCTCGACCTGGTGGACAGCATCCAGGCCTACGACAGCCGCTTCCACAACGGCTCCACCGCCACAGTGGCCAGCGCTACCTATACCGAGAACGGCGTAACCCTCACATCCGACGATGACTACTGGTGCTACACCGTCAACGGCCAGTTCGCCACCGTGGGCTACACAGGCTACACTATGAGCAACGGCGACATCATGGAAATCAGCGGCAGCTGTATGTTCACCATGACCACCGCCACCGCAGCCACCGACCCCAATGCCGACTCCACTCCCACCAACGCAACTATCGCCTTCAGCGACATCCTCTACTGGGTCGGAACCGGTTCGAACGAGGCCGTGCTTGCCGTCAACTGGGCCGACACCGCCCTCGCTTGGGGCTACCGCTGGACCGATAGCGCCACCGTCGCCGACATGATGGATGCCATCGCCGCCGCCGACCCGCGCTTCAGCTATAGCGGCACCGGCTGGCTCAACGACATTATGTTCAACGACGGCACCGTCAACCTTGCCGGTGTTCCCGGCAGCTACTGGGAAAGCACCAACAACGGTGTTATGGATGCCGGTATGGGCCAGACCCTCGTCAACGGCGACTTCGAGAAATGGGGCGAACCCGCTGCAGGCGTCGTTGTCGACAGCATGGAGTACGGCGGCACCTGGTACTACACCTATGTCTACCCGATGACCGTCCACCCCGTCAGCGTGCCTACCGCCGCTCCTGACACCGTCGTCGAGGCCACCATCGCCTTCAGCGACATCCTCTACTGGGTCGGAACCGGCTCGAACGAGGCCGTGCTGGCCGTCAACTGGGCCGACACCGCCCTCGCCTGGGGCTACCGCTGGACAGATAGCGCCACCGTCGCCGACATGATGGATGCCATCGCCGCCGCCGACCCGCGCTTCAGCTACACCGGCACCGGTATGCTCAACGATATCCTCTTCAACGACGGCACCGTCAACCTCGCCATCACTCCAGGCAACTGGTGGGGCAGCACCAACAACGGTTTCATGGATATGGGCCTGGGCCAGTCCCTCGCCGACGGCGACCTTGAAAAGTGGGGCGACCCCGCTGCCGGCGTCATCGTCGACAGCATGGAATGGGGCGGTGTGTACTACTACACCTATGCCTACCCGATGACCATATACCCCGTCAGCATTCCCCCCGCCACTCCTGACACAGTTGTCGAAGCCACCATCGACGCCAGCGCTATCGAATACTGGATTGGCGAAGGTGAGAGCCAGGCCATCCTGGCTGTCAACTGGCCCGACACCGCCCTCGCTTGGGGCTACCGCTTCACCGGCAGCAAGACCGTCAGCGACATGATGAACGACATCGCCGCTGCCGATCCCCGCTTCAGCATCGTGCCCGGCAGCTACGGCATCGACGATATCCTTTTCGTTGAGAACGGCGATACCCTGCGCCGTCTGCCCGACAGCTACTGGGGCAGCACCAACAACGGCGTTATAGATATGGGCATGAGCCAGCCTCTCGCCAACAACGACTTCGAGAAATGGTCCGAGAGTTCTACCGGCGTCTTCGTCGACAGCACCTGGGTTGACGAATGGGGTGGCTACTGGAGCTACAACTATGTCTATCCCATGACCATCCACGCCGCCAGCCAGCCCCTCGGCGCAGGTCCCTTCTGCGGCATCGTGGGCACTGAAGGCTGCACCGCCATTCCCGCCAACTCCACAGCCATCAAGGGTTGGGCCACCGCCTGCACCGTCGAACTCGGTCCGCAGAATATCAGCATCGAAGGCTCGCCCCTCGTTTCCTACCGCAACGCACAGGAAGCCGTAGGTCCCTGCACGATGAACGATAACCTCTCGGTTGTCGCCCTCGGCGACGGCGGCTCGGCCACAGTTACCTTCGAGCATCCCATCATGAATGGCGATGGTCCCGACTTTGCCGTGTTCGAGAACTCGTTCGACGACTACTTCCTCGAACTGGCCTTCGTCGAGGTGAGCTCCGACGGCGTGCGCTTCGTCCGCTTCCCCGCCACAAGCCTCACCCAGACCGTCCATCAGGTTGTAAGCCGCGTCGACGCCTCGTTCATCAACAACCTCGCCGGCAAGTACAAGATGGGCTACGGCACCCCGTTCGACCTCGAAGAGCTCCGCGACAGCGCCGGTATCGACATCAACAATATCACCCACGTGCGTGTTGTCGACGTGGTGGGCAGCATCAACCCGCAGTATGCCACCTACGACGCTTTCGGCCACATGGTGAACGACCCCTGGCCCACCAACAGCCACAGCTCCGGTTTCGACCTCGACGGTGTGGCCGTGCTCAACCAGAACCTGAACGGCATCGAGAATGCCGACATAGAGGTCAGCATCTATCCCAACCCCGTTGCCAATGTAATGAATATCAGCCTCGCCAACGCCGCCGAAGCCCGCCTCATGGACATCAACGGCCGCACCGTGGCCACCTTCACCCTCAGCGCCGGCAGCAACAGCCTGAACATCGCTTCGCTGCCCGCCGGTGTCTACATGCTCAATGTGGACGGCAACGTGAAGAAGATTGTCAAACTCTGAACCTTAACATCTGATTGAGGGCCTTTTAAGCCCCCAAGAGCAAACCGCCCTCTAGCAATCTATGCATACGCAGGATTGCTAGAGGGTGATTTTTTAATATTTTTTAACAAAAATAATATATATATGATACAATAAACGGGGAAAGATAGCGTTTAATACGTACCCAAATTAGTGTAAAAAGGTCAAGAAACAAAAAAACAAACAATAATAAAAAATTAAAAACTATGAAGAAAATTCTATTGGCTCTCAGCCTTGCATTGGTTTCGACAGCATTTGTCGCCTGCAACCAGAAAGAATTGGACAACTCCAAAGCAACCATCGACTCGCTCCAGGCAGTCGTCGACGCCAAGGACAATGAAATCAACGACCTCTTCGACATGCTCAACGACATCGAAGAGAACATCTCGGCCATCAACAGCAAGTACTCCAGCGTACAGGAGATGCGCCGCAACAACACCGAGGGTTCGTACAACCACAAGAACGAAATCGCCTCGCAGATGAAGTCGATCGAGAACATGATGGCCGAGAACAAGCAGAAAATTGCCAACCTCAACGCCAAAGTGAACTCGCTGGGCAAGAAGAACGCCGACCTTCAGGCCTACATCACCCGCCTCGAAGAGCGCAGCCAGGCTCAGGAGAACCAGATTGCCGAGCTCCTCACCGAGCTTGAGAACAACAAGGTTGTCATCAAAGGCCTCAACAAGAACGTCAGCGAGCTGACCGCCTCGAACCAGCAGAAGGACGAGTACATCGCCCAGCAGATGGCCGACGCCAACCGCGCCTACTATGTGGTTGGAAGCTACAGCGACCTCAAGGCTGCCGGCATCGTCAACAAGACCGGCGGATTCATCGGCATCGGCCGCAAACAGGGCACCGTGGCCGACATGAGCACCGAGCTCTTCACCGAGATCGACCGTACCAAGGTCACCACCATCACCGTCAACAAGAAGAAACCGCAGATCATCTCGCAGCACCCCGAGAACAGCTATGAACTCGTGGCCGACGAAGAGGACGCCGGCATCACCGCCTACCTCCGCATCCTCAACCCCACCCAGTTCTGGAAATACACCGACTATCTGGTAATCTCGACCAAATAAGCATCAACCGCTTCATAACGACTCAAGCGGCTGCCGTGGAACCTCATTCCATGGCCGCCGCTTGAGGATTACCGAGATTCAACCATAACATTTCGGAGAAAATAAAAATAAAATTAACTATAAAGTCTTAACACATGAAGAAAACACTATCCCTCTTGATGGGCGCGTTGCTTGCTGCAATGCTGCCCTTGGGCAATGTCCAGGCTCAGGTCAAGACTGTGCAAGTTGAAGTGAGCACTCTCGACCAAGCCGCACTCGCCAGCGCCATCATCTACGGCGACACCGTAGTCGGACGCACCTACTTCGTCGACTCCGCCCTCCTGGCCGCCGGCTACACCGGAGACCTCGTGCTTGTCGACACCCTCCCCTACATCGACACCCTGACCATCAGCGGCAATACCGCCAGCGGCAGCGTGGACAGCACCGAATTCGGCCGCTCGATGATCGTGATCCGCGACGTGAACGGCAAGACCTACATCGTCGGTAATGTCTCCAACCGCACCGACGGCGTATTCATGGCCTCCAACCTCTTCATCGGCACCACCACCGGCCTCGACCTCACCGGCGTCAACGCCGTGGGAGCCGGCAACATGCTAAAATATTCGCCGATGATCAGCCATAACGGCTCTTACTACAGCGCCTTCAAGTATGCCACCCTCAACACCACCGAGGCCGACACCCTCAGCCTCAACTACACCAGCCCCGCCGGCTTCTTCGACACCGTCTTCTCGCCCGTGGTCCTGAACCTCGGCGGCGACACCCTCAACGGTGCCCTGCACATCGCCAACACCACCGGCACCGTGGTCGTCATGGGCGGCAAGATCAACAAGATCGACGCCTCGGCCGACAATGCCGACCTCGTGTTGAAGGCCATCGACTCGCTCGGTCTCTTCAACCCCGGCCAGCACAACGCCTATATCGAGAGCGGCAACTACCTCCTTATCACCCCCGCTTCCGGCGCCAACGTGCAGATCAGCGGTGGCTGCTTCGGTGCCGCTTATCCGACCTATACCGCCAACCGCTTCTACTTCGGCAGCAACACCGGCGCCAACGCCGCCATGTTCCCCTACACCATTTTCCCGGGCTACGCCGTCACATGGCATAACTGGGACTACGCCAACCACGACACCACCATCTACTACAACCAGCCCGACGACAAGATCCGTCCGGTTCTGTCCTCGCCCTTCGACGCCGACTGCGACACCGTGATCAACGGCCGCTTCACCGACCCCTACTTCACCAATAGCTGGAACTTCCTGGAAGATGTCCTCACCCAGGACACACACATCTACGTCCGCTGGACAGCCCCCGCCGCCGGCGAAGTTCGCGTCCGCTTCGCCCATATCCGCCTCGATGCATATAACAACATCTACCTGGTCGACACCGTGGTCTTCTACGACACCCTCGGCGCCACCATCACCGAATATGCAAGAGAATACAACGGCTATGTCTGCGACCGCATTTCCGAGACCGACGTTCTCAACGGCAACGACACCATCCGTCCGCTCTACTACTATCGCAACAGCTACACCCTGACTTGGAACCTCAACGGCGGCCAGTTCACCGACGGCTTCCAGGAGACCCAGAACCTGCGTTGGGGTGCCACCATCGACTATAGCCACAACCCCGTGCTCGAAGGCCACACCTTCACCGGCTGGCTGCCCAACATCTACACCGTGATGCCTCAGTTCAACGTCACCCTCAACGCCCAGTACGACATTCGTCTCTACGGTCTCACCTGGGTCGGCGTTGGCGGCACCACCCCCTACACCGGAAGCGCCATTGACAATATCTCGGCCACCTTTACCGACGACAACGGCAACACCGTGAACGCCAACCTGCGCTATATCGACATCAACGGCAACGAGAGCAGCAGCATCACCACCGTCGGTTCCTACCGCGTCATTGCCTCTTCGCCCAACCCCAACTACCACTTCAATGCCGATACCGTCCGCACCATCGTCATCGTGCCCGACACCCTGACCGTTACCGGCACCGTCGTCGAGGACACCAAGCTCTATGACGGCACCTTCGACGCTGTGGTTGTTGCCGACGGCGTTCTCAACACCGTACACGGCAACGACGATGTGGTTCTCAATCCCGTCACCGCCCGCTTCACCGACGCCACCCCCGGCGACGGTAAGACCATCGTTGCCCACTACACCATCAGCGGCGCCGATGTGGCCAACTATGTGCTCGACACCAACTATGCCGCCATCGTGGTGAACAGCGGTGCCATTGTTGCCCCGATCCTGCCCAACGTCTTCTACGGCGAAAACGGCGGCGGCTACCACAATGCCTACGATCCCGCATTCAACTTCAATGGCTTCTGCACCCCTGTCGCCACCGTGAACATCAAGCTCACCAGCGGCAACCCCGACCAGTATACCCTCGACTTCAACGCCGCCGCCGAAGCTGAAGGCTTCGCCGATGTTGCCTGGACAGCCACTGTCGACGACACCACTATCCAGTTCAACATCCCCGCCACCGCCAAGGCCGGCGACTACAGCGTTGCCCTCTCCCTCCGCGAAGCTGCCTATCCGCAGTATGCCAGCGCCCCCATCACCGTGAACTTCAGCGTTGGTATGAACAAGGACTATGTCACCGCCATCTTCGGCGATGTCCTGACCGTCGTCAACAAGGGCGAGGTTCTTAACTACGACCAGTACAACTGGTTCTGCAACGGTGTCGAGATCGGCCAGTACGGCCAGTACTATCAGGACCCTAACGGTCTTAGCAGCAGCAACTACTACTTCGTGCAGCTCACCAACAGCACCACCGGCGCTGTGGCACGCACCTGCCCGCAGACCTTCGTCGACGTGCTCGCCGAGGACAGCGTCTTCCTCTACACCTACCCCAACCCCACCACCGACAATGTGAACGTTACCGTCTCCAACGAGCGCACCACCCATGTCCTCAGCGTGATGAACGTCATGGGCCAGGTGATCTTCACCACCAAGTTCGAAGGTGAGAACTACGATATCGACCTGAGCGGCTATGCCAACGGTTCCTATACCATCACCGTCGACGGTGCCACTGTCCGTGTTATTAAAAAATAATGAATAAACAATAATATAAAATATGAAACGTATATTCATCTTGATTGCCGCCGCGCTCCTCGCCACCGGAGTGCAGGCACAGAGCAACCAACATAGCAATTATATCGGGCTCAACGTTGGTGCAGGTATGAATACCCTGCTCTACACCCCCGACAGCGGCTCGTTCCGCCCCGGCCTCGGCGGCCAGGTGGGTCTGCAGTACATGCACTTCTTCGGCAAGCACTTCGGCTTCGGTATCGGAGCCCAGTATGGTGTGCACCACGCCTATGCCAAGTATAACGTCACCCTGCAGGGCAGCACCCTCGTCAGCCACCCCAGCAACAACTGGAACTACTATCCCGTCAACGTCTACGACAAACTCACCGAGCGCCAGATGGTCAGCACCGTGAGTGTCCCCGTCGAGCTCTACTTCCGCGCCCCCATGGGCGACAAGTGGGCCTTCCTGCTCGGCCTCGGTGCCCAGTTCGACAAGACCCTGGGCGGTAAATATGCCGTAACCGACGGCGCCTACGAGACCCAAGGTTACTTCCCCGCCACCAATGTCACCTATCGCAACCTGCCCGACTACGGCTTCCGCGTCTACAACGACCGTCCCGAAGGCAAGGTCGAAGACATCAAGTCCTGGGGCTTGAGCGTCATCGCCGACCTCGGCTTCAATGTCGCCCTCGGCGAGCACTGGGGCCTCTACATGGGCATCTATGGCGGCTACGGTATCTCCAACCTCTACGACACCGTCAATTCCGGCAACGCCCTCCTCACCATCGACCCGAACGACGTCACCAAGATCGACTACAACAGCACCATCGCCTCGAGCCGTATCGACGCCTTCCGCCTGCTCAGCGCCGGCGTGAAACTCGGCATCAACTTCGGCTGGGACTGCCACGGCAGCAATAGCGGCAAGGGCAGCAAGGGCGACGACCAGCTTGTCTCCTACGACGACAACGACGGCAACAATGCCGGCAACAACAACGGTGGTAACGATGGCAACAATCCCGCCGGTGGCCAGAACTATGGCAACGACGGTGCCGAAGATGCCGAAGCCGCTGCCGCCGCCGAAGCCCGTTGCAACGCCCGCCGTATGAACGACGCCGACCTGCAGCAGGCCCTCAAGGCCATCGACAACGACCTCGCCGAAGCCGAAGCCGCCGCCCAGCGCAGCGGCGATCCCGATGCCCAGGCCAAAGTCGCCGATGCACGCGCCAAAGCCAACGATGCACGCAACGCCATCAAGAACGGCAAATACTGCCGCGCCTACGACATGATGTGCGACGCCTACGGCAACATCGCCGACAGCTATGCCGCCGATGCACGCGCCGCCGCCGCCAAGGCCAACTGCGAAGGTGCCCAGAAGGGTGCCGAGGATGCCGCCCTCTATGCCGACGCCGCCCACAAGTGCGAGCTCGACTGCGCCATGGCCTCCACCCGCAACGCCAAGATCAATGCCGACATCGCCGCCTGCGAAGGTGCCGCCAACAAACCCGCCGACAACTACAACGACCGCGGCACCGCCGAGTACCTCTCGCAGCAGGCCCTCAACATGGCCAACGAGGTTGGTTCGAAGCCCGGCGTGACCAACGCCAAGGATGCCTCCGGCAAAGCCTATCGTGGCAACATGCCCGAGTCCTATGCCGCCAGCGCCAAGTCGTTCGCCAACTCGGCCGCCACTTGCGCCATGAAGACGAAGAACGCCGACGCTCTGGCCGCTGCCGCTGAGGCCCAGCGCTACGCCGAAGAGGCCGCCGAAGCCGCCCGCATGGGCAACACCGCAGCCGCCTACCGCGCTGCCATCAACGCCCGCGAAGCCGCCTACCGCGCCTGCAACATGGCCAACAGCGAGCCCACCGACACCAAGCCCGCCACCTCGAAAGAGGATGCCAAGAAGCAACTCGCCAATATCGGCGCCACCGTCAACTTCGACTTCAACGCCACCGATCCCAAGTTCGACGCCAAGACCGACAAGGCCATCAACACCATCTGCTCGGCTATGGCTGCCGACAAGAGCATCAAGATCGTCATCACCGGCCATACCGACAATATCGGCAGCGACGAGATCAACATGAAATTCGGCAAACGCCGCGCCGAGATGCTCAAAGACCTTATGGTGAAACGTGGCGCCCCCGCCGCCAACATCAGCACCGAGAGCAAGGGCGAGAGCGAGCCCATCGTGCCCAACGACACCGACGAGCATCGCTATCAGAACCGCCGCGCCGTCATTACCCTCAAGTAATCCGGCCATCGGTATAACACACAAAAAGCCTCCCATTCCGGGGGGCTTTTTGTTTTAAAAAAAAAGAAAAAAAAAAAAACCTAGCGTGCAGAATTCAAAAACTGCTGCATGGCTTTTATTTCGTCGCGGAAACCGGCTGCGGCCATAAAGTCGAGCTCCTTGGCGGCCTGCTGCATCTTCCGCTGGCGGTCGCGGATCTCTTTGCGGAGCTGCTCCTTGGTCATGGCCAGATATTTCGAATCCGGCGCCTTGTCCTTGGCGGCCGTCTTGGCGGCGCCGTATTCCATCCCCTCGTCGGCGGCCTTCGGGGCGGCCTTCTCTCGCCCGCTCGCCACCCGTTCGGGGTGGGGCTGGTCGGCCATCTCGGCGGCCCGCTCGATCACGCTGGTGGTGCCCAGGATCGACTCCGTGCTCTTCACAATCTGCCGCGGAACGATGCCGTGCTCCATATTGTACCTTATCTGCTTCTCGCGGTGCCGGTTGGTGATGTCGATGGCCCGCTGCATCGAGCCGGTGATAGTGTCGCCATAGAGGATTGCCTTGCTGCGCACATTGCGGGCGGCGCGGCCGATGGTCTGGATCAGAGCCCGGTCGCTGCGCAGGAAACCCTCCTTGTCGGCGTCCAGTATGGCCACGAGGCTCACCTCCGGCAGGTCCAGTCCTTCGCGCAGCAGGTTCACACCCACCAGCACGTCGAACACACCCATCCTCAAATCGCGCATAATCTCCACCCTCTCCAGCGTGTCCACATCGCTGTGGATATATTTGCTGCGGATGCCCAGGTTTATCAGGTAGGTGGTCAGCTCCTCGGCCATCCGTTTGGTGAGGGTCGTCACGAGCACCCGCTCGCCGCGGTCGACGGTGTTCTCTATCTCGTCCAGCAGGTCGTCCACCTGGCTCACCGCCGGGCGCACCTCCACCACCGGGTCGAGCAGGCCCGTCGGGCGGATCACCTGCTCCACCACCACCCCTTCGGCCTCGGCCAGCTCATAGTCGGCCGGCGTGGCGCTGATATATATCGTCTGCCCTGTGAGGGCGTAGAACTCGTCGTAGGTCAGCGGGCGGTTGTCGAGGGCCGACGGCAGGCGGAAGCCATATTCCACCAGGCTGGTCTTGCGGCTGCGGTCGCCGCCGTACATGGCGCCTATCTGCGGCACCGTCACATGGCTCTCGTCCACCACCAGCAGGAAATCGTCGGGGAAATAATCGATCAGGCAGAACGGGCGGCTGCCCGGCTGGCGGCCGTCGAAATATCGGCTGTAGTTCTCGATTCCCGAACAGTAGCCCAGCTCCTGGATCATCTCCAGGTCGTAGTTCACCCGCTCCTCGAGGCGTTTGGCCTCCAGATGCTTGCCTATGGAAACAAGATAGTCGCGCCGGTCGAACATGTCGCGCTGTATCTGCAGCAGGGCCGTGGCCATATTCTCCTTGCTTGTGAGGAAATTCGATGCGGGGTAGATCACCACCTCGTCGAAGCGGTCGAGCCGCTGGCCGCTCACGGGGTCGAAACTCTCCAGCGCCTCGATTTCATCGTCCCAGAACGATATGCGGTAGCAGAAATCGGCAAACGAGGGGAACACATCCACCGTGTCGCCCTTCACGCGGAAGCGGCCGTTCGTGAACTCGATCTCGTTCCTCACATATTGCCCTTCGAGCAGTTGCATCAGCAGCTGGTCGCGCTGCAGGCGGTCGCCCACCTTCAGCGTAACCGTGCCCCGTTTGAACTCCTCGGGGTTGCCGATACCGTAGATACAGCTCACCGAGCTCACCACAATCACATCCCTGCGGCCGCTGAGCAGGGCGCTCGACGCCCTCAGGCGCAGCTTGTCCAGCTCGTCGTTGATGGCAAGGTCCTTCTCGATATAAGTGTTCGTGGCGGCGATATAAGCCTCCGGCTGGTAGTAGTCGTAGTAGCTCACGAAATATTCCACCGCGTTGTTGGGGAAAAACTGTCGGAACTCGCCGTAGAGCTGTGCGGCGAGGGTCTTGTTGTGGCTCAGCACCAGCGTCGGTCGCTGCAGTTCCTGGATCACATTGGCCACCGTGAACGTCTTGCCGCTTCCGGTGACGCCCTGCAGCACCTGGGCCCTCTGCCCGGCGCGCACCCCTTCCACCAGCTGGCGGATAGCCTCTGGCTGGTCGCCCATGGGCGCAAAATCCGATTTCAGTTCAAACTCCATTGCCCTACACTAACGCAGAATCCCGCCGTTTATTGTCCGCCACCATCTGCTCGTGCGCCAAGTATTCGGACGAAAGGCCCGACACCACCTACGAAGACTTCAATATCGAGTGGGGCGACAGCGCCAACAACGGCTTCTTTGGCTGATTGTCAGGGTATTAGCCGTATACTGCCAGATGTAGCGTTGCAGCGTTGCAGTGTTGCAGTTAGAAATCAAGACTTCACATTGGGGGGACTGATATTTATATCTATATAAAATATATGTATAATAATATATGATTGTTTTGAGGTTTGTAATGTAATGCCGAAAATGAACTGCAACGCTGCAACGCTGCAACGGTAAAATTTTTTTTTCATTTCGATTCGTAGACCGCAATCGGGCGGTCGTATCTTTGCATCGTCGAAAGGGGACGAAGGGCCGACCCAACAAGGTGCCAACAAGCACTTTGCAAGCCTCAGAGAAGGGTACCCGGGCTTGGCAGGACGGTG
>ONYC01000134.1 GCA_900321975.1 uncultured Bacteroidales bacterium | reverse complement strand
GTTTTTCGATCCGAATCGAAGAACAATCGAAGAACGATCGAAGAACGATCGAAGAACTATCGAAGAACGGTGGTAGTTGATAGGTAGTAGAGTGGTAGAAGAGTGGTTGTTGATACTGATTATCAGTAGATTAACACAACACAAACACTATAACACATTCAGGTACACCGATTTACGCCGAAAAACACCCGTCTGCCAACAAACTGCGTAAAACCGTCGCTAATGTTAAAATCAAACTTATAACTACCATATACTCAAGTCTTCATAGCAATCCGACTGCCGACATATCAAACCAATTTGTGTATATATGAAAATAATTACGTACCTTTGCAATTTTTACAGCCCCAATATTAATGCTGTATATCAATTAGTTAATAGAGATATGCTAAGGAAAACGAAGGTAAAACTGGCTTTTTGTGCGGCTTTCCTGCTCATCGGATGCATGAGGGAGGGCGAGGACACCATCATCCTGCCGACCATGAACCGGGAAATCCCCGAACATGTGATCTCGCGCACCCTTCTCGACACCATCCGCATATATATGCCCATCAACGTGGGTTCCAATCCCCCGTCGGTTGCGGGCACCTATTCTGTTTCTCCGTTCGACCTGGTTTACGCCTCCGACGGCTACGAGGGTGAGTTCCACGACCTTGAGTGGCATGTCGACACGCCCGACAGCTGGAACCGCACCCGGTACTCAGAACATCAAGGCACCGCCGAGGGCCGGAGCCAGGAAGCCTATATCATCGGCAACGGCGAGAGCTTCACTATCTTCACCATCGACAATTCCGTCGACACCCTGTCGGGCTGGCAATGCCGCCTGGTAACCCTTATCTCGGGCACCAAGCGCGAGTCGTCGGTCGCCGACCTGCGCTACGCCATCCTCATGCTCGACAAACGCGACGAACATAATATGCTCATCGAACCCGACAGCTACCGCATCTTCGCCGACGGCGACGGAAACTCACCAAAGGTCGCAAAATGAAATATCTACGCTACATAATACTGGCCGCCATAGTTCTGTCCGCCACTCCCGCACTCGGACAGAGCCGTCACCGCCTCCCGAAGCTGGCCGCCGGCCTCCGGCTCGGCACGAATATCGGAAGCATCAGCCTTACCGACAAAGCCTACGACATCTACAGCTCCAGCCCTTCGGCATTCGCGGTGGCAGGCGCCTGGTTCCAGTACCGCACCGAGGTGGGCATATCCTTCCGCCCCGAACTGACCTATAAGGGTCGCGGCGGCACCCTCACCGGCAACGACGTCTACTACCACCTCCTGACCAACACCATCGACACACGCCTGTGCATGCAGCTCGACTTCTACGTCGCCCGCTCGTTCGCCTCGTTCTACCTTATGGCCGCCCCGACATATGTCCACACCCTCGGCGGACACGTCAGCTATCGCGACGACCTCAACGGCGACCTCAACCTCGACCTCTCGGCGAACAATATCAGCGACGACGAATTCGAGCTCTTCTGCGGCGCCGGTTTCGAATATCCCCTTTTTGCCGGCGGCACCATGATGCTCCTCTCGCTCGAGGCGGGCTACAACTTCACGCTGACCAACAACTTCACCGCCGCCGAACGCAACGGCGAGCTCAACGCCATCAACCTCACCAACCTCTCGCAGCCCTCAGTCGGCAGCCGCCTCCTTCACGGAGTCGAGCTGGCCGTCAGGGTGGGCATCCCCTTTGGTCATCACATGAAAATCAGACGATAATATGAAACTGAGAATAATTCCGATATTGACACTCCTCGTCTGGTGCGGCTCGCTGAGCGCACAGGCGGGTTTCGTCACCACCGGCGTCGAAGCCTCGGGCTCGACCGGAAGCATCAGCGCCAGCGTCGGCCAGCTTATGGTCGGCACCGACCAAGCCAAAGCCACAGCGGCCCAACGGGTTACCGCCTCGCTCAACGAGGGTCTCCAGCAGACCTACTCCGTCGAGGAACTCTCCGGCCACCTCGGTGCCGACGGCCTCCCGCTCTTCACCGTCTACCCCAACCCCACAACCGACGGAATATCCATCCGCCCAAGCCAATACGACAGCACCTACCGCTTCGCCCTCTACACCGTCGACGGACGAGTGCTGCAGGAGGGTGAGATCTCCGACATAGAGTACTATCTCCCGATGGGCTCCTACCCTTCGGGAAGCTACATCCTCACCATCGTCGGGAACAACGCAGAGAATAAATACCGTATCGTAAAAATTAAATAAACTATGAATAAAAGATTACTGCTTCTTTTCGCTACAATCATCCTCCACCTCTCCCTGCTGGCACAGGCACCCCACATGTTCTCCTATCAGGCGGTGGTTCGCAACGCCCAAGGCGCCTTGGTATCCAACAGCGACGTGAGGGTCAGGATTTCCATCCTGCAAGGCTCCGAGGAAGGCCCCGCCGTCTACACCGAGCAGAAAGTAGTCCGCACCAACCAGAACGGCCTCTTCACCCTCAATATCGGCGAAGGCTCCGACGACCTCGTCTCCGTCAACTGGCAACGCGGCCCCTACTACATCCGCACCGAAGTCGACCCCAACGGTGGCATGAACTTCTCGCTGCGCACCGTGCAGCAGATGATGAGCGTCCCCTACGCCCTGCACGCCTACTCCGTCGACACCGTGATCGCCTCCTACGACGAGTCCGACCCCGTGTTCTCGGCTTGGAACAAAGATTATAACGACCTCATCAACCGCCCGGACATCCCCACGGTGCCGACCAACGTGAGCGCCTTCACCAACGATGCCGGCTATCTCACCACCTTCACCGAAAGCCAGGTGCTCTCCATTAGCAACGACACCCTCTACCTCACCGGCGGCAGTTTTGTGAAGCTTCCCGCAGGCTTCAGCGGCAACTATAACGACCTTACAAACCGCCCCGACCTCTTCAGCGGCGATTATAACGACCTCTCCAACCGTCCGGAGATTCCCTCGGTGCCGACCAACGTGAGCGCCTTCACCAACGATGCCGGCTACCTCACCACCTTCACCGAAAGCCAGGTGCTCACCATCAGCAACG
>ONYC01000092.1 GCA_900321975.1 uncultured Bacteroidales bacterium | reverse complement strand
TTCGATTCGAATCGAAGAACAATCGAAGAACGATCGAAGAACTATCGAAGAACGGCCGGTGTTGATACGTAGAAGGTGGGGGACGGGACAATAAATATCGCGCAGCCGCGTTATACTATAAAATATAAAACCAGATATGGCAGACGACAAAAAGATTATCTTTTCGATGGTGGGCGTGGGCAAGTTGATTCCGCCCAGCCGCCAGATATTGAAAGACATATATTTGAGCTTCTTCTATGGGGCCAAAATCGGCATCATCGGTCTCAACGGCAGCGGTAAGTCGAGCCTGATGAAGATTATCGCCGGAGTCGACAAGGACTATCAGGGCGAGGTGGTTTTCTCGCCCGGATATTCTGTGGGATACCTCGAGCAGGAGCCGCAACTGGACGACACAAAGACCGTGAAGGAGGTGGTGCAGGAGGCTGTGCAGGAGGTTGTCGACCTGCTGAAGGAGTACGACGAGGTGAACAACGCATTCGCCGAGCCCGATGCCGACTTTGACAAGCTCATTGCCCGGCAGGGCGAGCTGACTGAGCTGCTCGAAGCCCACGATGCCTGGAACCTCGACCAGAAGCTGGAACGTGCTATGGATGCCCTGCGCTGCCCCGACGAGGACCAGCTGGTGAAGAACCTCAGCGGCGGTGAGCGCCGTCGTGTGGCATTGTGCCGTCTGCTTCTGCAGGAGCCTGACATACTGCTCCTTGACGAGCCTACCAACCATCTCGACGCCGAAAGTATCGACTGGTTGGAGCAGCATCTGCAGCAGTACAAAGGTACGGTCATTGCCGTTACCCACGACCGCTACTTCCTCGATCATGTGGCCGGTTGGATACTCGAGCTGGATAGGGGAGAGGGCATCCCCTGGAAGGGCAACTACAGCAGTTGGCTTGAGCAGAAGACCGCCCGTCTGGCAATGGAGGAGAAGCAGGAGAGCAAGCGCCGCAAGACCCTTCAGCGCGAGCTGGAATGGGTGCGCATGGCCCCCAAAGCGCGTCATGCCAAGGGCAAAGCCCGTCTGGCCGCCTACGACCGCCTGCTCAACGAAGATGTGAAGGAAAAGGAACAGAACCTCGAGATATTCATTCCCAACGGTCCGCGACTGGGTACCAAGGTGCTGGAAGTGAACGGGGTGAGCAAAGCCTATGGCGACAAGCTGCTCTACGAAAACCTGACCTTCAGCCTTCCGCCGGCCGGAATCGTGGGTATCATAGGCCCCAACGGTTGCGGCAAAACCACCTTGTTCCGCCTCATTATGGGCCTCGAGAAGCCCGATACCGGCACCTTCGAGGTGGGCGAGACGGTGAAAATCGGCTATATCGATCAGCAGCATGCAGATATCGATCCCGAGAAATCGGTCTATGAAATGATTTCAGGCGGCAACGAAAACCTTCAGGTGGGCGGCCGTTTGGTGAACTCAAGGGCTTATATTTCAAGGTTCAACTTCAGCGGTACCGATCAGAGCAAGAAGGTCGGAGTGCTCTCGGGCGGTGAACGAAACCGTCTGCACCTGGCTCTGACTCTGAAGAGCGAGGCCAACGTGCTGCTGCTCGACGAGCCTACCAACGATATCGACGTCAACACGATGCGTGCTTTGGAGGAGGGTTTGGAGAACTTCGCCGGATGTGCTGTTGTCATCAGCCACGACCGCTGGTTCCTCGACCGTATCTGCACCCATATCTTGGCCTTCGAAGGCGATTCGCAGGTCTACTTCTTCGAGGGCGGCTATACCGAATACGAGGAGAACCGCAAGAAACGACTTGGTGACGATACTCCCCATCGCATCCATTATAAGAAACTGAAAGCTTGAAATATCAACCCTAAAAACATTTTAATTATGAAAGCAACAAGATTAATGATGTTCGTGGCTGCTGCCACGATGCTCTTTGTCTCCTGTGGTAAGGACAATCTCGACCTCGAGAACAACCAGCTCCGCTACGATGGCACCATCTACAATATGCAGAGTACCGCCATGTGCGACGCCATGGGTTATATTGATTTTACTTCGGTGGGGCAGGATGCCGATTTCACCATCTATGGTGTTTTTGATAATAATGCGCTCAACCGCACCTACAACCTCGCCGTCGCTACCGAGGGTGTGCACTACAACATCGACTTCATCAGCGAGGCGTTGGCACTCAACTTCTCCTACGACAATAACGACGGAGCGTTCTATGGTGGTATGGAAGGCGTGCAAAGAGGCGAGTCCATTTTCAGCAAAGGTACCTGCACGGTCACCAATGACAACGATGGTTTCCTCGTTACCCTCGACGGCACGCTGAAGAACGGCAAGGAGATGGCTTTCAAGGCCTATGTCCCCAAGGCCCAGATCCAAACTATGCAATAGTTATTCCGTAAAGGCGTAGCGTACAATGTTGCTGCCCATGCGCAGGGCTTTCTGGCGCGTGGCAGGGCTGTCATTGTGCACGTCGGGGTCTTCCCAGCCGTCGCCAAGGTCGCACTCCCAGGTGAAGAGGCACACCAGGCGCCCCTCCCAGATGAGGCCGAACGCTTTGGGCGGCTTGTTGTCGTGCTCGTGGATCTTCGGCAGGCCGTTTGGGAAGTCGTACTTCTGATGGAATATTGGGTGGCTGAACGGCAGTTCAACCCACTCCAGTTCGGGGAATACTTTTTTCATCTGCGGCATTATGAATTCGCGCAGGCCGTAGTTGTCGTCGATATGCAGGAATCCGCCGCCGATAAGGTATGTGCGCAGGTTCTGGGCCTCGTGTTCGCTGAAAACCACGTTCCCATGGCCGGTCATGTGGACGAAAGGATAGTTGAACAGCTCGGCGCTGCCCACGTCGACGGTGGCTGGCTGCGGGTTGAGCCCCATCTGCTGGTCGGCGTTGCAGAAGGCTATGAGGTTTGGCAGAGATGTGGGGTTGGCGTACCAGTCGCCACCGCCGCCATATTTGAGCAGGGCGATTTGCGGCTGGGCGTTTATTTGTCCTATAAGTCCAATAATCCCAACAAGCCCTATAAGTAGTTTGATTGTTTTCTTCATCTGTCGTTGATTAGGTTGAAGGCGCAGACGGCATAGAGGGCTGCCGTCTCGGTACGAAGGCGGCTGGGACCGAGGCTTACAGGAATGAAGCCTTTCTCCAGAGCAAGCGCTATCTCATCTTCGGAAAAGTCCCCTTCGGGACCTATAAGAACTATGGTGTCCACACCGGGTTTAAGGGCGCTGGCCATAGGCGTGCGCGGCTTGTCGGCCTCGCAATGGGCGATCAATTTCTGAGCGTTCAATGGGTATTGGCCGGTTTCCAGCCATTCGCGGAGGTTGACGGCGGGGTTGATGGCGGGCAGCACTGTGTGCAAGCTCTGCTTCATGGCGCTGACAGCAAGCTTCTCAAGGCGGTCGGTCTTGAGGAACGAGCGCTCCGAATGGTCACATTGCAGCAGCGTTATCCCACCCACACCAACCTCGACGGCCTTCTCGACAAGCCATTCCATACGCGACGGGTTCTTGGTGGGGGCGACAGCAAGGTGGAAATTGTGAGTCAATGGTTCGGACCGAAGGACCGATATGGATTCCACCACGCAGGCGCGGTCGTCGGCATCCACTATCTTGCAATGATACAGATTCCCTTTCCCGTCGGTAACATGTAGCTCGTCGCCGTTTCGCAGACGCAGCACACGCACGGCGTGGCGGCTCTCTTCGGCATCGAGGGTGCAGTAGCCGGCAGGTGTGATATCGGGACAATAGAAGAGTTGCATATGTTATTCAATGGTGAATTCCACCGCGTTTTTGGGTATGAACTCGTGTGTGGTCAGCTTG
>ONYC01000108.1 GCA_900321975.1 uncultured Bacteroidales bacterium | reverse complement strand
TTCGATCCGAATCGAAGAACAATCGAAGAACGATCGAAGAACGATCGAAGAACTATCGAAGAACGGTGGTAGTTGATAGGTAGAAGAGTGGTCGAAGAGTGATTGTAGATACTGATTATCAGTGATTTAAAGCAATAGAAGTATCGCAATGTATTAAGACACAACACATTGCGTTATAAAATCATCGCTCGCGAGGGGGACTCCGAAGTGTACAAAATTGGAACCTGATATTGTCAAAAATCCCAGGTGAAGCCGTCGAAGGGGTGCTCGCGGTCGAAGGTCTGCTCTTTGGAGCGTTCCTGCAGGCGCTTGATGCGTTTGAGGCCCCATCGCCACATCTTGATGTCGAAGATGACGAAGAGGATGAAGAGCACGCCGCAGACGATGTTGACGGTGTCGTCGGAGCTGAGGTTGGTGCTGACCATCAGCAGGGCGTCGTAGGTGCCGTGCATGAGGAGGGGGTAGATGAGGGCGTGGAAGAGGTGGCGGGCACGGCCCGAGGGGTCGAACTTGGCCAGCGAGAGGTGGTAGCCCATGATGACGGCGAAGAGGAAGTGGGCCGGCACGGCCAGCAGGCCACGCATGAGGGCGGTGCCGAGCTGGTCGTCGCCCTGCATGACATACATTATGTTCTCTATGCAGGCGAAACCCAGCGAGAGGTAGGTGGCATAGACGATGCCGTCGAAATATTCGTCGAAGTGGCGGCTGCGCCATATCACCCACATAAGGAGGATGAGTTTCCAGAGTTCCTCGCTGAATCCGGCCACCACATAGCCTGTGTATATGCCGTTGGCCACCGGCATGTTTTCGGCCGGGGGCGCGAAGTGCATGATGAGGCCCTCCTGGAGGGCGGCGGGAATGACACAGAGGCAGCCCGCGAAGAAGGTCAGGAGCAGTTTGCCGAGGGGTTCGCGCTGGTATTTGTCTTTGCGGTAGATGAAGATGAGGAGCAATACTACCGGCAGAATGGCTGAGATGAAGGCTATGTTCATTGGAGAAACGTTGGTTTAGGGTTGGTTATCTTATTAGTGTTACTGTGCCCACTTTCACCTGGGGCTTTTCGGGGAAATCGTCGGCGATATAGTAGAGGCGCCAGGTGTAGGCCCCCTGCATGCAGGGACGTCCGTTGTGGGTTCCATCCCAAGGGACGCCGAGGTCGGTGGTGCTGAACACGAGCAGGCCCTCGCGGTTGTAGATGTGCAGCTCGGCGTTGCTGATACCAGAAGTGATGACCTGGAAACGGTTGTTCGACTCGAGGTATGGGGTGAAGACATTGGGCGCCCATACTGTGGTGCGGATCATGGGTATGGCGCGGCTGACGGTATCGGTACAGTAGCCGTTGTCGACCGCGAGCACCACATTCAGGCTGTCGACCACCTGGCTGAGCTGTCCGTGGACATGGTCGTCGGAGGGCGGTATCGAGATGTCGACCACCGAGCCGTCCAGATATTCCTGCATGAGCCACGAGCGGGTCTGGTCGGGTGGGCCTGCATCGTAGGCGTCGTACTCCATATTGTCGAGCGTGAAGTATTCAGGGATAAGGTGGAGGGCCGCCGTGGGGTAGCTGACCGGCTCGAGGACGATGGTGTCGGACGACGGGCAGAGGGTGAAGGGGGCGAAGTCGGCGGTGAGCCAGTAGCGGGTGGTCATCCGCGGCGAGAGGAAGAGCACCGAGTCGGAGAAGTGCCCGTCGAGGGCAGGGTCGGGCGGGCTGGAGGCCCATTTGATGAACGGGGCGTCGGCGTGCCCTGCAAGTTTATAGTACTTATTGTGGCAGTCGGCGTTGGCTTCGAGCGAGACAGGGACTTGGGGATACCGCAGCACCTGGATGCCCACCAGCGAGTCGCATCCGGCCACGGTGCGGAGAGTGTCGGCCAGATGGTCGAGCCGCAACATATAGTTGGTGTCGGCGAAAGTATGTCCATGCCACGTGTAGGGGCGGTTCCAACAGGCGGAGTCGAGACCTATATAGTTGGCTACCGAGTGGTTTACCTTGAGGTGCAGCTCGTAGGCGGTGTCGCAGTTCATCGGGGCCGGATGGATATCGACGGCACCCACGGTGTCGAGGTAGAAGGTCTCGCCGGTACGCCACCAGGTGAACGAGTCGCAGACAGCATAGTGCTCTTCATAACTGACGTATGTGGGCAGGGTTATGGGACGGACAAGCGTGTCCTTGCACTCACCGCCGGAGATTGAACTGATCTGGGTGATCCAGTAGGTGCCGGTATTGTCGTAGTGGACGATAGGGTTGAATTCGTCGGAGGTCTGCCCATTGTCGAAATTCCACCAAGTGGACTCGCAGGGCTCGCCGTTGGGCAGGGGGGTAACTCCATCGGCCGATACAGCACTGCGGTTGAGGAAGAGCACGTCGAACTCGCGGCAGTCGTCGGTGAAAATCTGATAGTCGAATCCTGCTATCGGGAAGCGCGGTCCCGACCAGACTTTCATCTCGAACCAGCAGGAGGGGTCCTCGATATACGACATGCGGCAGTGGTAGTAGGTGTCGCTCTCGGTGGTTGTCACCGACGGTTCGGTCGAGACGGTGTCGGGCGAATTGTCGGTGTACCAATAATAGTTGAACCCCTCGGGGGCCGTAACCGACGTTGAGGCATCGGCACCGCAGTGCGGCACCGAGATACCCTTGCGGAAACATTCGGTGACGAAGTAGGCGTAGCCGAAATGTTGGCCACCGAGGCAGTCGCGGGTGATAAAGCGGATGTTGAGGAACTGGCCGTGATAGGGGGTGAGGTCGATACCGACGGTGGTCCAGTCTTTCCAGAGGAGGCTTCCGCCGCCATTCCACCCCAAATCGGGGCTGGCCACGAAGTCGGCCGCTCCGCAAAGGGGGTCGACGGGTTGCATATTCTCATCGTAGATGGTGAAGCTGAACTTTGGTTGAAGGTGTGGCGAGTGGTCGGGTTGCTCCAGTACGGCGGCATATTTCAGCATAAGGATGTCGTACTGGAGGGTGTCGACCACCATCTGGTAGATAATCGACTCGCCCTCAGCGCCGCTAATGTTGTTGCCCAGGCGGACCGACGAGGTGTGGCCCGGCGGGATGGTGCGAAGGGCGGCACCCACCACAGGGTCGCGCTGGGTGGTGTCGGTCATGACAGTGTGGCGGCCTTCCACGCGGCCCACATTGTTGAGAACCGAATCGGCATGGCCGTAGGTGCACCCCGCGAAGGGTGAATCGAGGTCGACGGCATCGATGCAGTTGGGCGGGTCGGCATTGCCGGTGGTGAATGTGGTGGTGAGCATGCAACATGGAGTGTGATGGTCGTTCCATGTGCTCACGCGGACAGTATATTCGGTGGATGTGTCGAGACAGCGCATAAGGTAGCCGTCGCCGGTAACCAGATGGCCGCCATTGCCATATTCCACATATATAGAGTCGAAATCGCTAACCCACGACAGGAGAGCCGACGAACCGCCTATGTTGGTAACCGTAAGGTTGCTGAGCCTGTGGCTGCAGGCGGAAGAAAGCGACATCGAGGTCCATTGTATCGAGAAAGTGAACGGTGTGGAATAATCGCTGCCCGGGGCGATATGCAGATGGATGGCAAGGACTCCGCCATCGATAGTGTCGAGACCGTAGGCGCTGGAATGTGTCTGGGCATATACCGGACCGGAGAAACTGTCATTATAGATATAGAAACTGTTGGCGTTGCCGGCAGCTGCCGGCATGCTGACACCATAAGTGACGATGGTGCGCACTTCGTTGAGGTTGAGCACAGCCCATGCATCGAAACCAAGCGATGGATTGGCGGCCATCTGGCTGAGCCAGGCGGTGTCGACCACTATGGAGCCACGATTATAGCGGCAGTTGGAGATATAGACGGTGTCGCCGTTGGAAAGGGTGTCACGTGACACCTGGGCCGCAGTCCCGACAGAGAGGAGCAGCAGGAATAACAATATGCTAAGCCGCGGTGTCCTATGGGCATCAATGGCCATTGTCGGAGATATATTTAATGCGCATCAGGCGTATCTCCTCCTCGGTGTAGTCCGGGTCGTCGGCGAACTCCTCGTAAGCCTCCTCAAGGGAGCCCGATTCGGAGTCGTGCCAGTAGTCGAGCAAGACATCTTGATGCTCATCGTCAATCTCCTCTTCAATGTAGTAGTCGAGGTTGAGTTTGGTACCGCTGGCGACAAGATGTTCTATCTCGGTCAGCAGTTCACTCATCGTGAGGCCACGGCCTTCGGCAACATCCTGAAGGTCTTTCTTGCCGTCGATGGCGGTGATAATATGTTTCTTCAAGCCCGAGCGGTTGCCTGCCGAACGGATGACTATGTCTTGCGGACGCTCTATCTCGTTGTCTTCGACATAGCGCTTAATAAGGTCAACGAAGGGTTCGCCGTAGCGTTTGGCCTTGCTGGCACCCACGCCCACACAACGTGCAAGCTCGTCGATGGTGCAGGGGTACTGCAGGGTCATGTCGCGCAGCGAGGGATCCTCGAAGATGATATAGGCGGGCTGCTTCTCGTGGGCAGCAATGCTGCGGCGCAGGCTCTTGAGCTGCACATAGAGAGCTTCATCGCCTACGGCCGAAGCGTCGGCAGCGCCGGCGGCGGGCATATCGTCCGATTCGTCGTTTTCGGCATCGGCCGAATAGTCGTGGTCGGGGGTTACAAGTATGGAATAGGGTTTCTTTATATATTTGTTGCCGGCGGGGGTGAGCTTGAGCACACCGTATTTCTCGATATCCTTGACCAGAAGGTTCTCGAACACTCCCTGCCGCAACACGGCGCGCCAGAAGAAGTCGTCGTGGTCGGTACCGCCGCCGAACTGCTCGATCTGGTCGAGGTCGTAGGTGCGGATGGTGCTCGACGAACGGCCCATAAGCACATCGACGATATCTTTCGGCTTGAAGGCCTGCTTCATGGCCATGATGGTCTCGAGGGCGAAAGCCATCTCGTCCGACGCTTCGATCTGCGGCTTGGGATGCGTGCAGTTGTCGCAGTTGCCGCAATTCTGCTCGGTATAATCCTCGCCGAAATAGCGCAGGATATTCAGTCGGCGGCAGGCCGAACTCTCGGCATAGGAGACCATCTCCTGCACCAGCTGGCGGGCCATTTCCTGTTCGGAGGCGTTCTTGTCGGTGAAGAATTTATAGAGTTTCTCGACATCCTGCTCGCTATAGAAGGCTATGCAGTGACCTTCGCCACCGTCGCGGCCGGCGCGGCCGGTCTCCTGATAGTAGCCTTCGATGCTCTTGGGGATATCGTAATGGATCACAAAACGCACATCGCTCTTGTCGATGCCCATGCCGAAGGCGATGGTGGCCACAATGACGTCGACCTCCTCCATAAGGAACTTGTCCTGGTTCTCGGTGCGCACCTTGTTGTCGAGGCCAGCATGGTAGGGCAATGCTTTAATACCGTTGATGACCAGCAGCTGGGCCAAGTCCTCGACCTTCTTGCGGGTGAGGCAGTAGATGATACCGCTCTTGCCGGGATTGTCCTTGATATAGCGGATAATCTGTTTGTGCAGCTGCATGGGGTCAGCGGGCTTGGGGCGCACTTCGTAATAGAGGTTGGGGCGGTTGAAGCTCGAGATGAAAGTGTTGGCCTTCTCCATGCCGAGGTTTTTGATAATATCCTGCTGCACCTTGGGGGTGGCCGAGGCGGTAAGGGTCAGGATAGGCACTTTGGCATGTATCGAGTTGATGGCATCGCGCAGACGACGGTACTCGGGACGGAAATCGTGTCCCCACTCCGAGATGCAGTGGGCCTCGTCGATGGCGAAGAACGAGATGGGTATCTGCTGCAGGAACTCGATGGTCTCGGGTTTCGAGAGGGTCTCGGGAGCCACATAGAGCAGCTTGGTGCCGCCCTTGAGAAGGTCCTCTTTGACCTCAGCCACCTGGACGCGCGAAAGCGATGAGTTGAGGAAGTGGGCCACACAGTTGTTGCCCGAGGTGTAGCGCACGGCATCAACCTGGTTCTTCATCAGGGCGATAAGCGGCGACACCACTATGGCCGTCCCATCGGATATCATGGCCGGCAGCTGGTAGCAGAGGCTCTTGCCGCCGCCGGTGGGCATGATGACAAAGGTGTCGAACCCATCTAGCAGGCTGCGTATGATGGCCTCCTGGTCGCCCTTGAAGTGGTCGAAACCGAAAATCTCCTTTAGGCTGGCGTGCAAATCTATCATAGTTTCAACAATAATTTTTACAAAGCAGCGTTATTTAATTCGGTTTTACAAAGATACAAAAAAAGGTTAAACCGACAAAATATTTTTCGCAATAGCGATATCTCCGTTTTGCGAAACGGCTGACTATCAATCCTATGGGCGACAAAAAAAGCAACCGCCCATAAAGCCCCCGGGCGTCTTATGCACCATTCGGGAGCACCACTCCGGCGGAAAATTTTATGTTCGGCGACTACCAGAAGAATAAAAAAGAAAGCAACCAATGAAACTATACACCGACAAGGTTGTGAAAATCTACCGCTCGCGCACCGTCGTGAAAGAGGTGTCGGTGAGCGTCAGCCAGGGCGAGATCGTAGGCCTGCTGGGGCCCAACGGCGCCGGCAAGACCACCACATTCTATATGGTGGTCGGCATCATAAAGCCCTATTCGGGCCGCGTGTTCCTTGAAAGCACCTGCGAGGAGGACAAGCAACTGGCCCTCTTCGAACACAAGCATGCCCAACGTCCCGACGACGGGACCCCTTGGAGCCTCGAAATCACCGACCTCCCCACCTACCGGCGCGCCCAGATGGGTGTGGGCTACCTGGCCCAGGAAGCTTCGGTGTTCCGCCATATGTCGGTCGAGGACAACATATATTCCATCCTCCAGTTCCGCAAGGATATCGACGAGGCCGGCCGTCGGGAGAAGCTGGAATCGCTGCTCGACGAGTTCCGCCTGCAGCATATCCGCAAAAGCAAGGGCATCCAGCTCAGCGGCGGCGAACGGCGCCGCACCGAGATTGCCCGCGCCCTGGCCAACGACCCCATGTTCCTGCTGCTCGACGAGCCTTTCGCCGGAGTCGACCCCATTGCCGTCCAGGACATCCAGGATATTGTGGCCCACCTCAAGAAACGCAATATCGGAATCCTCATCACCGACCACAATGTGCGCGAAACCCTCGCCATCACCGACCGCGCCTACCTCCTATACGAAGGTACCGTGCTCCACCACGGAACTCCCGAACAGATGGCCGCCGACCCCGATGTGCGCGAAAAGTACCTGGGTCGCGACTTCGAGCTGCGCCGCGCCAAAACGGTTGAAATATAGTGGTATTGATTTCTGAATCCTGATTTCCAAGTGAAAATCTCTCATTCCTCATCATAATTTTGCTATATGGAAAGATACTGTGTAATTATGGCCGGCGGCATTGGAAGCCGCTTCTGGCCTCTCAGCAAAGACAATATGCCCAAGCAGTTCCTTGATATCCTCGGAACTGGCAAGAGCTTCATACGCGCCACCTTCGAACGCTTCCTGCCGCTGGTACCGGCCGAGCATTTCATCGTGGTTACCAACGCCGCCTACAAGCAGCTGGTGCTCGAACACTTGCCTGAACTCAAGGAGGACCAGGTGCTTTGCGAACCGATGCGCCGCAACACAGCCCCCTGTATCGCCTACGCCACCTACCACATCCTCAGCAAAAGCCCCGAGGCGGCCATCGCCGTTACACCGGCCGACCATCTGGTTACCAACACCGTGGAGTTCGCACGGATTATCGGTTGCGGCCTCGACTATGTGGAACAAAACCGCAACGCTCTGATGACCATCGGCATCCGCCCAAGCCGCCCCGAGACCGGCTACGGGTATATCGAGGTGGAGCAAGAGTCGACAGGGATAGTGCCGGTGAAGAACTTCAAGGAGAAGCCCGACCTCGAGACCGCCAAGCGGTTTGTTGCTGCCGGCAATTTCTTCTGGAATTCGGGCATCTTCCTCTGGAGTAGCAATGCCATTATGAACGCCTTCCGAAACTACCTGCCCGATATGGCAGCCCTCTTCGACAAAGGCCGCGCCGACTTCGGCACTCCGAACGAGCAGCAGTTCATCAATCGCCAGTTCGAGCACTGCGAAAATATCTCGATCGACTATGGCGTGATGGAGAGATCCGACAGCCGTTATACCATCGCCGCCGACTTCGGATGGAGCGATATCGGCACCTGGGGCTCGCTCTACACCCATGCAGCCCACGACCCCGCCGGGAACGCCATCAGCGGCCGCGCCCTGCCGGTCGACACTTCAAACAGTGTGATCAACATCGAACCTGGCTATCAGGCTATTGTCGAAGGACTCGATCATTGCCTTGTGGCCCTGCGCGACAAGAGCCTTCTCGTCTGCCGCCTCGACGACGAGCAGCAGATCAAGCATTGGGTCGAGAAACTCTGATAACATACAGCAACAAAGAAGGGCGGGGGATTCCGTATACAGAATCCCCCGCCCTTTCTCTTACTTTTTGGTTATTCTCCCGCTAGTTGAGGGAGAAGCGCACCTGGACGCCGCAGCAATCAACATTCTGATAGCAACGGGCAAAATCCAGGATATTCCTCAGAACTTGTTCCGAGGGCCGGATGATTGTGCTTGCAGTGGGCGAAAATGTCTCTTCGTCAAAGAAATCATATTCCTGCATCATACGCGGCTTTATTTGGTTTTTAAAATGTTATTCACCTTTAATAACTCCAAACCAGCAATAAAATTGTATGGAATTGCATTTTTAACATTTTTTTCTTTCCCTTCGCCCCTCCCGACCCATTCCAGGGAGAGGGACGAAGCGCGCCAGAAACGGCCGTTCTTCGATACATCTTCGATCGTTCTTCGATTGTTCTTCGATTCGAATCGAAGAACAATCGAAGAACAATCGAAGAACAATCGAAGAACAATCGAAGAACGGTGGTAGTTGATAGGTAGAGGATAGGGTGAAGATACGAAGAATCAGCGTATTAGCTATGCAAACAATACATATATCATTGGTTTTGTTCGCATTAGTCTCTAACTACAGAGTCATTTTCAAGGCATCGAATGTTGTTATTTGAACTTTTTCCCCTTGCTTTGAAAAAAAGTTGTATCAATTCAAATTGAAAAGCAACCTTAACCGAACGAATTTGTGGAGAGTCTCTAAACCAATAATGTAATGATATGAAAAAGACACTGTTTGTTTTCGCTTTCATTCTGTCTCTGGTGCCCAATACTTGGGCTCAAGATACAATACTGATGTTGGGGGCCAAAAGGGAACTATTTCGATAACTATTGGTATTTTAACGATGGCGATACGTTTCTCATTTTAATTATACCTGGGGGAATAGTGCATATAGGTATATCACGACCGATACGCTAACCATCTACGGGATTGCCGCAAGCCTTAAACTAGAAATACGAGATACTGCCCATATGGATTATTTTGTCGAATTGCTACGGATATACAAACATTTAGACAGCAATGTATACCAGCTTGGTGAATTTAGCAGGTGATTTTTTGCCGACTGGATTAATATTTTTTGGCAATACGCATTTTATTTGTATATTTGCATTCCCCAATTTATTGTTAAATTGGGGTAATGTTTTTTGAATCAATAACATAGACAATATGAAAAGGGAAATAAAATTCAGTTTGGTCTACCGCGACATGTGGCAATCGAGCGGTAAATACCAGCCTCGTGTCGACCAGTTGGTTAAAATTGCTCCGGTTATTGTGGCTATGGGCTGCTTCGACCGCATCGAGACCAACGGCGGTGCTTTCGAACAGGTGAACCTTATGTACGGCGAGAATCCCAACAAGGCCGTCCGTGCCTGGACGAAGCCTTTCAACGAGGCCGGCATCCAGACCCACATGCTAGAGCGCGCCCTGAACGGCCTTCGTATGTATGGTGTGCCGAAGGATGTGCGCCAGCTGATGGCTAAAGTGAAAAAGGCCCAAGGTGTGGATATTATGCGTTCGTTCTGCGGATTGAACGACCCCCGCAACCTCGAGCTCTCGGTGAAGTACGCCAAAGAAGCCGGTATGATATCGCAGGCCGCCCTCTCGATAACCCACTCGCCCGTCCACACGGTGGAGTACTATATGGGCATCGTCGACAAGCTGGTGGAATTCGGCGCCGACGAGATAGCACTGAAGGATATGGCCGGCGTCGGCCGCCCCGCCACCCTAGGTCGCCTGGTGAAAGAAATCAAGACCAAGTATCCCCATATCGTTGTCCAGTATCACGGTCATACCGGCCCCGGTCTCTCGATGGCCTCGACCCTGATGGTGGCCGAAGCGGGTGCCGACGTGATCGACTGCGCCATGGAGCCCCTCTCGTGGGGCATGGTTCACCCCGATGTCATCAGCGTGCAGGCCATGCTGAAGGATGCCGGATTCCAGGTGAAGGACATCAATATGGACGCCTATATGGAAGCCCGCAAGCTGACGCAGGAGTTCATCGACGATTTCCTGGGCCTCTATATCAATCCTGCCAACCGCATAAGCAGCTCGTTGCTCGTGGGTTGCGGCCTGCCCGGCGGCATGATGGGTTCGATGATGACCGACCTGCGCGGCGTGCACGGAGCCATCAATATGGCCCTCAAGAAGAGCGGTAAACCGGAGGTGAGCTTCGAGGAGCTGACCGTCCAACTGTTCCAGGAAGTGGAGCATATCTGGCCGATGCTGGGCTATCCCCCGCTGGTCACTCCCTTCAGCCAGTATACCAAAAACATAGCCGTGATGAACCTCCTCGCAATGGCACAGGGCAAGCCCCGCTTCTCGCAAATCGACAAGGACTCGTGGAGTATGATCCTTGGCCGCGCTGGCAAGCTGCCCGGAGAACTGGCCCCCGAGATTGTGGAGTTGGCCAAGAGCCAGGGTATGGAATTCTATACCGGCGTGCCGCAGGACGCCTATCCCGACGCACTGCCCGAATATATCAAGGAGATGGAGCAAAACGGCTGGGAGCGTGGCGAGGACGACGAGGAACTGTTCGAACTGGCTATGCACGACCGCCAGTATCGCGACTATAAGAGCGGCCTGGCCAAGGAGCGCTTCAACAAGGAAGTTGCGCAGCTGCGTGCCGAGAAGGACGCCCCCAAGGCTCCCGCTACGGTCGAAAGCATCGCCCTAAACTATATCACCCCCAAGCACCCCAACGCCACACCCATCGTGGCCAGCGCCACCGGCCGCCTGCTGTGGGAGATGCGCTTCGACGACCAGTCGACTGCCCCTGCCCCAGGTAGCGACGTCAAAGAGGGCACCGCACTTGCCACCATCGAAGCCAGCTACGCCCTTATGCCCCTCATCGCCACCAAGAGCGGTAAGATTATCGACACCTGCGCCAAGCAGGGCCAGATGGTGAAAAAAGGCGACACCATCGGCTGGGTGGAATAAGTTGTTAGTGACAAGCGGCTAGTTATATGAAAAAGAAAATTTCAACATTCAGCTACCGACTGTCAACTGCCATGCTGTTGCTCCTGCTGGCCGCGACTCTCTGCACAGCCTGCAAGAGCAACGAGCATATGTACCGCCACAACCGCAGCCACTGCGACTGCCCCACATTTTGACCACCGAGGAGAGATACCGGGCCATACTGCGCAACCACCTGCCATCCGAAGCGGTGGATTGGGTATATGGCTATCTGGACTGCTATAAGGTGCATTTCCATATCACCCGCGAACGACAGTCGAAACTGGGCGACTACCGGTGGATTCAACCGCAACACAACTACCACGAGATAAGCGTCAACGGCGACCTCAGCCCTCAGATGTTCCTCTGGGTGTTCCTGCACGAAGCGGCCCATCTCGAGACACACCTAAAACACCCTTCGGCCAGACCACACGGCCACGAATGGCAATCGGAATATGCACTGCTGCTTCGCCAGGCGATTGGCTTCTTTCCGGCAGATACACAAGAAGATATCATCCTCTATACCAGCCGGATACCGCTGTCGCGCACTCTAGGACGGCGGATTGAAGAACACCTTAGGGGTGACAGCTCATTGGCTCTCCACCTCGACGACCTGCCGGCAGGTTCACTTTTCTGCCTGAAACGTAAGCCCGATATGCTGTTCCGATCGGTTGTGCGCCGACGGACACGCTGGCTCTGCACCGATGTCGGCACAGGCCGCAGCTACACCGTGAGCGGTTCCGCCGAGGTGGAAATGAAAAAAAATTTTGCCAATTAATAAAAAGGTTGTATCTTTGCAGTTCGAATCGTAACAACAAAAAAAGATGAGTATATCGATTTTTGCCCTCATTATCGGGGCCATATTCGTCAACAATGTGGTGCTTGCCCAGTTCCTGGGTATCTGCCCGTTTCTAGGTGTAAGTAAGGATGTTAAGTCGTCGCTCGGTATGGGTGGCGCCGTGCTTTTCGTCATGCTTCTGGCCACCATCGTCACGTGGCTCATCATGACCTACATCCTGCGCCCGCTGAATCTCGAATTCCTGCAGACGATTGCCTATATCCTCGTGATTGCCGGCTTAGTGCAGATGGTCGAAATCGTGCTCAAGAAGATTGCCCCGTCGCTCTATCAGGCACTCGGCGTGTTCCTGCCGCTGATCACCACCAACTGCGCCGTACTCGGCGTGGCCATTCTGGTGATCCAGAAGAATATGGACTTCCTCCAGAGTGTTATCTACTCGGCCTCCATCGCCGTCGGATTCACGCTGGCACTGGTGATTTTTGCAGGCCTGCGCGAGCAGATGGAACTGACCGGAACCCCCAAGGGTATGAAGGGCGTTCCCATCGCGCTGGTAACTGCCGGTATCCTGGCAATGGCCTTTATGGGCTTCGGCGGCTTGGTCCCACTGCCGTAAGATTGAATCAAGGATAAAGAAAAAGGTTGGTGCATTGAAACGATGCACCAACCTTTTCTTTTTACTCTAACCAAGATCAATTCCTATAGCCAATCACGTGGCGCACCTCATCGATAGTGCGCTGGGCGCTGGCTTGGGCTTTCTCCTTACCACGATCGATGATGCGGAGCAGGGTTTCATCGTCGGCGCTGATTTCAAGTGCACGCTGGCGGAAAGGCTCGACGAAGGCCACCATATCCTCGGCAAGCTGCTTTTTCAGGTCGCCGTAGCGTATCTGGCAGCGGTTGTACAGGTCGTCGAAGTATTCCACCGTTTCGGGCTTGGAAACGGCCTTCAGAAGCGAGAAAAGGTTCTCAATCTCCTCGGGCTTCTTCTGGTTCATCTCCGTGGGGCCGCTGTCGCTCTTGGCTTTCATGATTTTCTTGCGGATCACATCTGGTTCGTCGGTGAGGAAGATAGTGCTGGCCTCGCCCTCGCTCTTGCCCATCTTTCCGCTGCCGTTGAGGGCGGGAATCTTCACAAGGCCGGTCGGCGAGCCGATAGCCTGCGGCAGGGGAAACACTTCGCTGTGGTACATCGTGTTGAAACGCTGGGCATAGGTGCGGGTCATCTCCAGATGCTGCTCCTGGTCTTTGCCAACGGGAACACGTGTGGCCTTGTGGATTAGGATGTCGGCGGCCATAAGGGTGGGGTATGTCAACAGGCCGGCATTGACATTGTTGGGATTCTGGCGCACCTTGTCTTTGAACGATGTAACACGTTCCAGCTCACCCAGGTAGGCGTTCATATTGAAGAACAGGTAGAGCTCGACGGTTTGCGGCACATCGCTCTGGAAGTAGAGGGTTGCCTTCTCGGGATCGAGACCTGCGGCGAGGTACTGCACCAGTATCTGACGGGCATCCTGATAGATGCTGCCGGGCGTGGGGTGCGTGGTTAGCGAATGGTAATCGGCAATGAAAAAATAGCAGTCATACTCATCCTGCATCTTCACAAAATTGCGCAAAGCGCCGAAATAATTGCCAAGATGGAGGTTGCCTGTAGGACGTATACCGCTGCAAACTATGTCTTTACTCATAAATTCCTGTTTTCTGTTAACATTGCAAAGATACAAATATTTTTGGGAACTGCATACCCTTCGGCAGCAAATTGTTGTAACTGTGATTCAAATCTGACTCTTTGGCTGCGTATCCCGGCGTCCTGAATCTTTAACAGACAGGCTCATACCATAAAGCCCCCCCCTTGGAGCGACAACCTCTGGCCGTGGACGATACCACAATATGTGATTTACTGTCAACTGGTATCTTTCAACCCTTTGGGACTTTCCTTCATCTCAACATTTCAATTAATCACCAGCAACAGGCCATACTCTCGGCCGGCAGAGTTTTTATATCGTGGTATGCAGCTGCATACTCCTCCCTATTGGCTCCGTGATTCAGGCGGATGGTGGCGGTGTTGGGTAGGTGTTAGTACGGCGTTAATACGGTGTCCGTGTGGTGTTAGCGGCATTTTAGCCCCTGATGACGGCCTTGAATCACGCTGCAAAGATACAACCGTCCAGTTGCGGTCTAAGAATCGGATTGAAAAAAATCAAAACACCATTACAGCATTACACCATTTCAGTTCAAAATAGGGTATTCCAAACTCAAAAAAATCTTTATATTTAAGTTTTTGGGGACTTTCTATACATGAAAAACTAACTGTAATGGTGTAATGCTGCAGCAAAACTTATCCATCAATGCAACTTCAAAATGCCCGTACTTCTTTAAGCCACGTACCTTCAAGGTTTACCCATTTATACTCAGTTCCATCTAGAGGCCTTTTGGTAATGGTAGGATCTTTCTTCCAGAGCTTGAACCATTCTTCGTACAGTGTCTGTATTCTCTCCATATCAGAAGCATGAAGATTGTAAAACAACGAATCGTTTCTCGAAATTGTAACGCATCTTGGAAAGGAAGGATCTATTTTTCTTTCTACCATTAACGCAAATTCAATACCATGGCGATGATTGGGCAGAAAGGAGCTGTATCTGTCCACTTGAAGCATACATGTGCATGCATTGAAAGTAGTGTCGTTGATACGGCTTATCAACGAAAGATAATGGTCCACTTCGTCGGCAGTCAATGATTGGCCCATTGAATTATTTATATTGCCTACGATTATGGCCAATAATACAATGATGTTGAGGAGTTTCAAAATCTATTCAGTTTGATTAAATAACGGAATATGCTAAAGTATATTGTGTTATGTATGGAACTTATTGTGGGCAATAATATTAGTTAAGCAACGTTAATTTCTGGAATAAACTTTTAATGATTTAGGAAATGAAGAAAATAGTTTTTGTCCTCGCGTTATTGTTCGGTATCGTGTTCATTTCTTGTTCTTTTGATAGAACGGCGTTAAGTGATACTGACAAGGCAGCAATCGCACAGGCAATCGAGAATCATGACAACACATTGATTTATATTTGGGCTGATTATTGTGAGGCAAGTAAAAATATGCTTGAGGAGAATATAAAGCCCTATCTTGAAGGCTTGGAAGAAAACAACGTCGGGATTGTAATCATTCACTATGGCAAAGAAGAAGCAGTCGCTGATTTAAAGTCCACGAACCGAATAGTCGTCAATGTGGATATGTCCACTCCTCTATTAATTAAAAGAGATGCCAACAATACCATGCATGGCCTTCTGAAAGACTACAGAAAAACCAATGCAATGCCTATTCCGCTGCTTGTCAGCAGGGATGGACTTGTGGAAAACTACGACGAAGAAGACGGCCATTATGGTTATGCAAAGATAATCTACATGGCAAAGACTCATCAATAATATCCAGGCTTCCCGTCGGGCGATGACCCATTCGAGATATCCCAAACCGAAAGCCGAGGCCAGCAGCTAGCCTCGGCTTTCGTCATTTTGATTTAAGGAATGTAGTTAAAGCAAACTGCTTCTGCACGCTTTAAACAGTAAACGGTAAACTGTAAACTATATCAATAGTTCTGCTTGTTGATTTCGAAGTAGGCTTGCGGATGGTTGCATACGGGGCAGACGTCGGGGGCTTGGGTGCCGACCACGATATGGCCGCAGTTGCGGCATTCCCACACTTTCACTTCGCTCTTGGCGAAGACCTCTTTGGCCTCGACGTTGTGCAGCAGGGCGCGGTAACGCTCCTCGTGGTGCTTCTCGATGGCGGCCACGCCACGGAACTTG
>ONYC01000075.1 GCA_900321975.1 uncultured Bacteroidales bacterium | reverse complement strand
CTTCGATCGTTCTTCGATTGTTCTTCGATTCGAATCGAAGAACAATCGAAGAACGATCGAAGAACTATCGAAGAACAGTGGTAGAAGAGGGGTTGAAGGTGCACAAAAAGAGGCGGTTACGTGCTATGTGCCAGTAACCGCCGAGGGTATAAGGTTGGAAACAAGGGCGTTAGAAGTCCCACATACCGCTGTCGCGCAGGAATTGCAGCAGGTCGTTCGAAACAGCCACATTCATATCATGTGGGTATCGTTTGGTGGTGAATATCTCGCAGTAGTTGCGGGTGCCGTTCTCCTTGACCATCTGTTGGTTGAATGGGAATTCGTCGCGCACGCGATGGGTGCGGACGATATCGTCGTCGCTTGGGTCGTGATAGGTCTCTTTGTGGAGCACCGCATCCAATCCAAGGCGCTCGCTTTCACGCGGTTGCTCGTCGGGATGGCCCATCGCAACGGCTATCACAGGTACAACTCCCTTGGGGCATTGCAGCAGTTCGGCTATCTGCCGGGTGTTGTAGTTGACAGTGCCTAGATAGCAGAATCCCAGTCCTTTGGCTTCGGCGGCTACGCAGATGTTCTGTGCACAAAGGCTTGCGTCGACCAGCGCCGAGATGAACCACAGCAGGTTGCCGTAGGGCTCGTCGCATCCGTTCACGCGGCAGTAATGGTGATATCGGTTCACGTCGGTGCAGATGGTCAGCCACAGGGGCGCCGTCGAGCATTGCCCGAAATGCAGTTTGCAGAGTTCCGAGCGCAAGGGATCCTCTTGAGTGGCTATAACGCTGTAAAGCTGCATGTTGCCGGTGTTCGAAGCACGGATTCCGCACTCTATGATCTCGTTCAGCATCGCGTCGCTGACGGCCTCGTTGGTGAACTTTCTGACAGAGCGGTGCCGCATTATTGTTTGAATGGCTGTGTTGTCCATATTACGCTGTTTTTTCGTTTTTCGTAGTGCAAAGGTACAAATAAAAAACGTACCGGCAAAAAATTATTTTTGCCGGTACGTGGAGTTTCCCATCATACGGGTTGGGATGATGGTTTAGAGCGATACACCGCCGTCGACGCAGATCACCTGTCCGGTGATGTATTCCGACAGGTCGGAGGCCAGGAACATTGATGTGCGGGCGATATCGAGGTCGGTACCGCCGCGACGCAGCGGAATCTCGGCGAGCCACTTGTCGTGGGCTTCCTTGGGCATCGCCTGGGTCATTGCCGACTCGATGAGGCCGGGAGCAATGGCGTTGCAGCGGATTCCGCGCGAACCCAGCTCCTTGGCCAGGCTCTTGGTGAATCCGATGATACCGGCTTTCGAAGCCGAATAGTTGCACTGGCCGGCATTGCCGTTCACACCCACAACCGACGAGGTGTTGATTATCGAACCCGAACGCTGTTTGAGCATCATCGGGGCGAAAGCCTTGCAGTAGTTGAATACGGAGCGAAGGTTCACCTCGAGCACCATATCCCAGTCTTTCTGGGACATACGGAGCAGAAGACCGTCGCGGGTGATACCTGCGTTGTTTACCAGAGCGTCCAGGCGACCATATTCTTTTTGCACCTGCTCGGCGACGGCCATTGTCTGGTCGTAGTCGGCTGCATTCGAGGCGATAAAGCTGCTCTTGGGGCTGATTTTCTGCAGTTCTGCCAGCAGTTCGCGGCTGGCGTCGTTCTCCTGAAGATCGGTGAAAATCACGGTGGCGCCGTTCTCGGCAAAGAGTTGGGCGGTACGCTTCCCGATGCCGCGCGAGGCACCGGTAACTAAGGTTATCTTGTTCTCTAAAAGTTTCATTATTTTGCTGGATTATCAATTAATGCAAAAGTTAATTCTCCTTGGCAGCACACTTTGCCGCCGACGTAGGCTTTGGCCTCGACGAAGAAGATCATTCCGCGGCGGCTGGTGATATGGGCGCGCAGCTCCATAGTGTCGCCGGGCTTCACCGGCTGGCGGAAGCGTACGTTGTTGATGCCGCTATAAAACGGCGTGCGGCCTACCAGTTCGTCACGCACGAGGATGCACGAGGCCTGTGCCATTATTTCGCATTGGATCACTCCGGGAACCACAGGATTGCCGGGGAAGTGGCCCTGCAGGAAGAATTCGTCGCCGCGCACGTGATAGTGTGCGATAGATTCTTCGCCTTCCATCACCACGTCGTCGATGAGCAGCATCGGCTCGCGATGTGGCAGGAAGGTCTTGATGTCGTCTCTGTTCAATACGTTCATATTGTTGCCTTTTTTAGATTCTACGAAGTGCCACGGTGGCATTGTTGCCGCCGAAGCCGAAGGTGTTGCTGATGGCGATGTCGGCCTGCCATTGGCGTGCGGTATGCGGTGTGTAGTCGAGGTCGCACTCGGGGTCGGGCTGGTCGAGGTGGATGGTTGGCGGTATTATACCGTTCTTCAGGGCCAAAGCGCTGATGATCAGTTCTACAGCACCGGTGGCACCCAGCATGTGACCGTGCATCGACTTGGTGCTGCTGATCATGGCCTTGCGAGCACCTTCTTCGCCGAGGGCGGTCTTGATACCCTTGGTTTCGCCCTTGTCGTTGAGCGGGGTACCGGTTCCGTGGGCGTTGATATACAGATGTTCTCCCTCTTTGAAGCCGGCTTCTTCGAGCGCCAGACGCATCGACTGTGCGCCGCCGCGGCATTCAGGGTGGGGGGCAGTATAGTGGTGGGCGTCGCAGGTATTGCCGTAGCCGCACACTTCGGCGTAGATTTTGGCGCCGCGACGTTTTGCAAGTTCTTCGCTTTCAAGGATCATTATGCCCGAGCCTTCACCCAGCACGAAGCCTTTGCGGCGGGCGTCGAAGGGCAGCGAGGCGGCCATCGGATCTTCGGCGGTGGTGAGGGCTTTCATATTGTTGAAACCGCCCACGGCCATCTCGCAGATGGCGGCTTCGGTACCGCCGGTGATTACGGCGTCGGCGCGACCCTCGTGGATCAGGCGGTAGGCTTCGCCTACGGAGTGGGTACCTGTGGCACAAGCCGTTACAACAGGGATGTTCGGGCCTTGGGCGTTGTAGGTGATGGCTACATTGCCGCCGGCTATGTTGCTGATCATCTCGGGGATGAAGAGGGGCGAGATGCGGCGGAGGCCGTACTGCATCTTGTTGGCGTGTTCGCGCTCGAAGGTCTTGATGCCGCCGATACCGCTTCCGATGGCGGTGCCGAAGCGGGTGGGGTCGATATCTTCGCCAACGCGCAAACCGCTGTCCTGCATGGCCTGGGCGGCGGCAGCAAGGGCAAAGAGGGCGTAGCGGTCGTTGTGGCGGATCATGGTCTT
The DNA here is from genome assembly GCA_900321975.1 of uncultured Bacteroidales bacterium. Lineage (GTDB taxonomy): Bacteria > Bacteroidota > Bacteroidia > Bacteroidales > P3 > Colimorpha. The sequence continues at coordinate 5,996 of ONYC01000075.1, read as the reverse complement.
GTCGATACCGAAGTCTTCGGGATTGAAGCCTTTGACTTCGGCGGCGATCTTCACCGGCAGGTTCTCACGGTCAATCTGTGTGATGTAGTCGATGCCACATACTCCGTTGATAATGTTGTTCCAGAGGGTTTCGATATTGTTTCCAAGTGGGGTTATACAGCCCACGCCTGTAATGAATACTCTATTCATATTATTATATGTTTTACATTAATAGTTAATAACGGACAACGGCGGCGCTGGTGACGAATCCCGCACCGAAACCGTTGAATACCATTAAGTCGCCGCGTTTGATGACGCCTTCGCGAATCTTCTCGTCGAGCAAGACGGGAATGCTGGCCGAGCTGGTATTGCCCCTGCGCTCGATGTTGTGAAGGAAACGTTCCTGCGGCAGGTTGAAGTTCTGTTTGATGGCATCCAGGATGCGCATATTTGCCTGATGCAGAATAAAATGATCGATATCCTCCAGTTTCAGGCCGGCCTTCTCGACCACGTCTTTGATGTCGCGCTGGGCCGATGTGACGGCCATGCGGAACACCTCGCGGCCTTTGAGTTGCATGGCCATGTGGGTGTCGATGCCCTCGCCGGTCTCAAACGGGGTCGGTTCGCAAGGCAGGCGGTAGTAGATCACGTCGGGCATCGGCGTTGAAGTGAGCTTGCTGGCCAGCATGTTGTCGCCCTTGCCGAGTACCAGTGCGCCAGCGGCATCGCCGAAAAGCACGCAGGTTTCGCGCTGTGTCCAGTCGACCATGCGGGTAACCTCTTCGGCACATATATATAATATGTGTGATGCGCGGCCGGTCTCGAGAAATGCGTCGCAGATGTCAAGACCATAGGTGAATCCGGCGCAGGCCGAGTTGAGGTCCATCGTGGGGCAGTTGGGTCCCTTGATTCCGAGAATGTGCTGCACAAGTGCTGCCAATGAAGGTGTTACGTATACATTGCATACGTTGTGGCAGATGATGAAATCGATGTCTTCGGGCACCAGACCGGCGGCCTCGATGGCTCTTTGACCAGCCAAGGCTGCCATCTCCTCAAATCGTTCGGTGGTGATGATCTGGCGCGATTTGATGCCGGTACGCGTGGTGATCCACTCGTCGCTTGTGTCGACATATTCGGAGAGCATGTCGTTCGTAACGGTGTGTCTCGGTACGGCACTTCCAGTTCCAAGTATCTTCATTTTATAGTTTTTTGTGGGCCGATAGCGTGCTTGCTCCTATCGTTCTCGCCCGTGTTATTTATCTTAATTTTTATTAAAAAGCGAATGCAAAGAAACAACATTCCTTGAGAATGCAAAAGTTAAAATCGGTATTTTGTACAATATGTTTGGCAAAAGTGCGTTATTTTGGGTGAAATAACGTTATTTTTGGTGAAATATGAACGGAGAATACATTGACCAAACACTTAATATAGGCTCGATACGACGTTTCCTGACCCGTCAGGAGTCCATTTTGCTATTCCTTGCAATAACGGTTGCATTGGCGGTTTTACTTGTTGTATTTGGGCAACCAACATCAATAACTGAATTTACAGAACAGCGTACTAATCTTTCCCCGTTGGGGCAGATATCCATTTGTTTCGTTTCCGGACTCGGAGTGCTTATCTTAAGTCGCGAGGTGTTGTATGTGCTTAACCGCTACCATGAGGTGCAGCCGGTTATATGTGGTATATGGTTGATTGTTGAGATGTTACTCTGTGTTTCGGTGATGACATTGGTTATTTGGGCAGTAAGTGGTGCAGGAACGCTTCAGTTGACGCCGATGGTGGGTGATATAGTGCTTGGGTTCGTATCGCTTCAGGTTGTGCCATATATTATTTCGTTCTTGATTTATCGACTTGTTGAGGCGCGAGATGAAATGAACCGTTTGCGTCAAGTGATTGAGAAACATGATTCTTCCATGATGCCTCCGGTCGATACTACCGTGAATTTCTTTGCCAAGGGAGGACGTTTGGCCTTCTCTACCAAGATGAGTAACTTGTTATATCTTGAGGCGGCCGACAACTATGTCAATATCCATTATATTAATGACGGTAAAGAGGATACCTTTATTCTTCACAACTCATTGAAAGAGATAGAGAAGCGATTTGTGGATAGCAGCCTAAAACGTTGCCATCGTGGCTATATGGTCAATGTCGAGAATGTGAAGCTTATGCGCAAGGAGAGTATTGGTTTGGTGCTTGAGCTAAACCAAAGCAATAAGGTTATTCCGATATCAAAAAGTTATGCGGCATCGGTAACCCAGTTCTTTGCATCCAGTACCGACATACCGCTCCCGGAAGATAATTAAAACATAATAATATGGAACTCAGACTTACTTATCAGGAAATCAGCAACCTTATCGAGAAGAAGGCGGGCCGCGCGCTCCCCATTGCCTATGGCGGACCCCATACTGTACGCGTCTCATACGATGTCAATGTGATGTTCAAGAGTGCCAGCGTCGGCATCGACCTCACCGTCGAACGCATAGTTGGGTCCGACATATATCTCGCCTACAGTGGTGGCTCTGGCATCGATTTTATGGTGCGGCAGGCCATCGGTATGGCTAAGAGTCGCCCGGGCGGCGAGCTCATCGAGCCCCTCGACGGCAATCGCATACTCCTCTGCCTCAGCAAGAACACCCAGGCCGGAACGATATTCGACCATGTCACCCTCGAGGACATCCGCTTCGACGAGCAGTACGCCATCATACAGTTCTCTCCCAAAGGTTGAGAGTGGGTTATAATAAAAGGGCGGCCTTCCATCAATTCTGATGGAAGGCCGCCCCTTTTATTGTTTTAATTATATCTGCTGCATCACCTGCTGGGCCAGTTCGTTGGCACGGGTTTCGGTGGCGGCTTCGCTGTAGATGCGGATGATGGGCTCGGTGTTGCTCTTGCGCAGGTGCACCCAGCCGTCGGCGAAGTCGATTTTCACGCCGTCGATGGTGGTTACTTTCTCAACGGCGGCGTCGGCCTTGTATAGGGCGGCAACTTTGGCCAGCAGAGCGTCGACGTCCATGTCGGGCGTCAGGTCGCGGCGATTCTTGGTGATGATATATTCGGGGTAGGTCTTGCGCAGTTCGCTTACCTTCATACCGCGTTTGGCCAGGAGGGTGAGGAAGAGGGCCACGCCTACGAGGGCGTCGCGGCCGTAGTGCAGCTCGGGGTAGATGACACCGCCGTTGCCTTCGCCGCCGATGACGGCGCCGGTCTCACGCATGAGGGTGGTGACGTTGACCTCGCCCACGGCGGCGGCATTGTATTCGCAGCCGGCATATTTGCGCGTCACGTCGCGCAGGGCGCGGCTCGAACTGAGGTTGCTGACGGTGTTGCCCGGGGTGTGCTGCAGTATGTAGTCGGCGACGGAAACGAGTGTGTATTCCTCGCCGAACATCTCGCCGGTCTCGCATACGAGGGCCAGGCGGTCGACATCCGGGTCGACCACGATGCCGAGGTCGCAATGGTTGTCGCGCACGCAGTCGGATATCTGTGTGAGGTTCTGTGGTATGGGCTCGGGGTTGTGGGCGAAATGGCCGGTGGGTTCGCAGTTGAGCTCGACCACCTGATCCACGCCGAGGGCGCGCAGCAGCCGAGGGATGGCGATGCCGCCGGTCGAGTTGACGGCGTCGACAGCCACGCGGAAGCCCGCCTTGCGGATGGCCTCGCGGTCGACGAGTTTGAGTTTCAGCACACGCTCGATATGCTCGTCGATGGTGTTGAGGTTCTCCTCCACCTGTCCTAGGTCGTCGACTTCGGCAAAGCACACCTCGTCGCTCTCGGCCAGGCGCAGCACCTCTTTGCCTTCCTTGTCGGAAATGAATTCGCCGCGTGCGTTGAGCAGCTTGAGGGCGTTCCAATGCTTGGGATTGTGGCTGGCGGTGATGATGATGCCGCCGTCGCAATGGTGGTCGATCACGGCCATCTCGGTGGTGGGGGTGGTGGAGAGGCCTGTCTCGAGCACATCGATGCCCATACCCTGCAGGGTGCCGACCACCAGGCGGTCGACCATCGCGCCGCTGAGGCGTGCATCGCGGCCTACGGCCAGACGCAGGCGCTTGCCGGGCTGCTGGCGCTGGAGGAAGGTGGCGAACGATGAGGTGAACTTGACTACATCGATGGGACTGAGGCCCTCGCCGGGACGGCCCCCGATGGTGCCGCGGATACCGGAGATTGATTTTATAAGACTCATAGTGCTTCTTTTTTTTTCTTTTTAAAAGAAAACCGCCACAGACGATGGCGGTTTTCCGGGAATTGTCAAAGTTTGTATATGTTGGGATAAGAAAGATTTTATTTCTTTTTCTTGCTCATTTCCTTGCCTTCGACGGTCATGGTGGCGTGCGGCACAATCATCAGGCGCTCCTTGGGTATGAGCTTGCCGGTAGCCTGACAGATGCCGTAGGTGCCGTTCTCGATGCGGATAAGGGCGGCGCGCAGGTCGCGGATGAACTTCTGCTGGCGTGCGGCGAGCTTCTGGTTCTCCTCTTTCAGGAGCACGTTGCTGCCCTCCTCGAGGGTCTTGAAGGTGGGGGCTGTGTCGTTGGCTTCGTTCTCGTTGCCGGCCACAGCCTGCTGGAGCATCTCGAGGTCGTGCTCGGCGGTTGCTATCTTCGAAAGAATCAATTCCTTGAATTCCTGCAATTCGGCATCCGAATAGCGGGTCTTCTCCTGCTCTTTCGCTGGGGCTTTGGTCGCAGTCTTCACAGGGGCTTTGGCCGCGGTTTTCGCGGTGGCTTTCGCTGTGGTCGTTGTCTTGGCTTTAGCCGGAGCCTTCGCCTTTGCTTTCGCCGGTGTGGTGACTTTCTTCTTTTCCATAATCTCCTCCTTGTTTATTGTGCAAAAGTATACATATTTTCTAATACCGTGGCGAAAAACATATCAACATTCGTTGTTGATATTGCCGAGGTATAACTCAATCAGTCCTTTAGGTGCTGTTATGAAGATGGTTTTTAACTTGCGGTCCACCCGGTCGATCACCTGGTCGATTACCGGTATAAGCACCTCGGTTCCGTTTTTCATTATCTGGAAGAGAGGTTGGGCGGGGTATTCGATCACCTGCTCGAGGGTGCCTATATCGCCATATTCGCTGTCCACCACCTTGAATCCCACCACCTCGTGGAAGTAGAATTGGTTGCCTTCGAGCTTCGGGAGCAGCGATAGGGGCAGGTACATCTCGTGCCCCACCAGCGCGTTGGCCTGCTCGGCGGTGATGTCCTCGAAGGTGGCCACAGCTTTGTTGCCGTTCATCTGGTCGAGGTGGAAGAAGTGCGGCACCAGCTGTCCTTTTATCTCCACGAATGCCGAATCCAACTCGGTGTATTCGTCGGGATTGTCCACATCGAGGAAGAGCACCAGCTGTCCTTTCACGCCCCAGGGCTTGGTGATGCGGCCAAGGTAATAGCAGTCTTTGATATCCATTTCGCGAATGTCTTTTTTCTAACGGTAACGCCAACGTCGTCTTTTTATTGTATGTTCCAGCCTACCGGAATAGTATAAAAGAAAGAGAAGCACAATGGTTGTGCTTCTCCTTGTTGTCGTTGTTGTCCTGACAGACAGCTTATGCCTCGGTGGGAGCTTCGGCTTCGGCAGCGGGGGCTTCGCCCTCGGCGCTCTCGGCGGCTTCGGCAGCAGCCTTGGCGGCGGCTTCAGCCTCAAGGGCGGCCTGACGCTTGGCGGCGACGGCGGCAGCCTTGGCCTCGTTGGCCTTCTTCTCGGCCTCGAGACGAGCCTTGCGGGTGTTGCGGGCGTCGTTCTCGATATCGCTACGCTTGCTGTTTATCTTGGCTTCTTTGGCCTGCAGCCACTCGTTGAACTTGACATCGGCCTGCTCCTGGCTGATGGCACCCTTCTCGACACCGATCTGGAGGTGGCGACGGAGGAGAACGCCTTTGTAGGAGAGGATGCGACGGACGGTGTCGCTAGGGGTGGCGCCGTTCTTGACCCATTCGACAGCACGGTCGAAGTTGAGGTCGATAGTGGCGGGGTTGGTCAGCGGATTGTAAGTGCCCAGCTTCTCGATAAAT
>ONYC01000048.1 GCA_900321975.1 uncultured Bacteroidales bacterium | reverse complement strand
CTGTTCTCGCTGAACAACGCTATCATGGGCTACGATCCTGATCGTCGCTTTAACCTCTACATCTTTGCTGGTGGCGGTCTTGGTCTCAGCATGAACGGTCTGATGAAAGACACCGTTTCGATTCCCTATACCGATTATGGTACTGTTGGAATCACTCTTGACGGCGGTCTTGGTATGAACTACCGTTTTGGCGATGCTCACCACTTCTTCATGGAGTACGGCTATGACATCAACGGTGATGCTCCCTCGCCCAAGGTGTTCTTCTCCTCGGATCTGCACCACACCAACCGTATCTTCCGTTTGGGTTACTTCTATTGCTTCGGCGTTACCGCTGCCGACCAGGCCGTTGCCGCCCAGAAGGCTATGCTGAGCCAGGAGAACTTCGGTGCCCTCAACACTCAGGTCAACAACCTCGAGAACCAGGTTGCCGCTTCGCGTAACAATGAGAAGAAACTCGAGAACCGCATCGCCGAACTCGAGGATCAGCTTGCTGAGGCTCGCGCCAACCAGGGCCAGGGTCAGAACAATGGCGCCAACAGCGAGGCTGCCAAAGAACTGCAGGCCACTATCGACCAGATCAAGGCTGACCAGCTCAACTTCTACGCTATGCCCTTCTCCGTCCAGTATGACGTGAACGAGTGGAAGGTCTCCGACGACGAGATGGACAAGGTCAAAGCCGTTGCCCGCGTCCTGAAAGACAACCCCGATGTTAAGATCATGGTTGTTGGTTTCGCCGACTACACCGGCAGCGACCAGTACAACATGAAACTTTCCGAGCGCCGCGCCAACGAGGTCAAGCGCCTCCTCACCAAGAAGTATGGTATTGCTGAGGACCGTATCAGCACCGACTACAAGGGTAAGAGCGTTGCCTTCGGCGACATCCAGTACGCCCTCAACCGTCGTGTCAGCTTCTACCGTGTGATTGACTAAGGATTGTATTTAACGCGATAAGAATAAAGCCCTGCCTGATGAAGGCGGGGCTTTTTTTGTATCCATTATTCCTATTCGACGGATATTTGTCAGTCGGAACCAAATAAAAACGGTCCGAATCAAACGCAACCATATCGGCTGCGTTTTTTTTCTGCCGTTCAATTATGAAACTGGTTGGTATATAGAAAGATAGTGGCGGGTAGAAGCGGAGCGGACCTGCTGGTATACTGGTATACCGGTATACCAGTTGTTATAAGCCCGGTGGCAAGTAGCAGGGACTTATATAAGGTTATAATATATAATAAGAAAGGGGTGGTGGGGGCAACGCAGCGGCTAGTAGTCGAATATTATGCGCCGGTCGGAGATATGTGTGTCGACGCCGTAAACCGAGCGGATATTGTCGGGTGTGAGCCCATCTGCTATAGGGCCATGGTAGAGCGCCTTGCCGTCGTGGAGCAGAAGCAGGCGGTCGCAGAACTGCAGGGCCAGGTTGAGATCGTGTATGACGATGAGGATGGTCTTGTCGGTAGCGGCACGCAGCAGGCGCATCACTTCGAGCTGGTGGGCGATATCAAGGTTCGAGACAGGTTCGTCCATAAGCAGTATTGGGGTCTGCTGGGCGAGAGCGCGGGCAATCATGACGCGCTGAAGCTCGCCGCCACTCATTTGTGAAGGTACGGAGAAGCGCAGGTGCCATGTGCCGGTCTGCCGCATGCAGCGTTCGACGATGTCCCAGTCGGCCTGCGACTCGTTCTGAAGGCGGCGTTGGTAAGGGTTGCGGCCCATAAGCACAATCTCGAACGCAGAGAAGTCGAAGTCGGTCTGTGCGTGTTGGCGAACGAAAGCAAGGCGTTGCGCCAACTCGCGGGGAGCGTATTCGTTGACTTGCCGTCCGTCGACCAGCACGTGTCCCGATGTGGGTTTCAGCAGTCCGCCGATACAGCGAAGCAGGGTGGTTTTGCCGCATCCGTTGGGTCCCATCACGGCTGTGATGCAGCGGTCGCTGAAATCGAGGTTGAGGTCGTCGAGAATCCGGCGGCTACCATAGGTTACTCCGATATGTCCGAGCGTTATCAATAGTTCCTTTTATTCTTGTATAACAGATAGATAAACAGTGGCGCACCGATAAGCGAGGTAAGGCTGCCGACGGGCAGCTCGCTGGGTCGCAGTATGGTGCGGGCCAGAGTGTCGCATACGAGTACGAATATCGCCCCGCAGAGCATAGAATAGGGCACCACACGGCGGTTGTCGGGTCCTGCAACCAGGCGGACTGCATGCGGTACGATGAGGCCGACAAAGCCTATCACGCCGCATGAACTGACTGCGAATGCAACCATCAGTGTGGTGAAAAGAAGGAGCATGCGTTTCACATGTTCAACGTTTACGCCCATACTTTGGGCGGCTTCGCTACCGGCAAGCAGCAGGTTGAGATCGCGGCTGTACCACAACACTACCCCGATACCGACCACCGCCACAGGGGCCATCACCGCCACATCGCCCCAGTTGCTTGAGCCAAAACTGCCCATGGTCCAGAATATTATGCTGTCCATCTTCTCCTGGTTGAGTACCATGAGGAACGATATGAGGGCCGAGATGAGCAGGGTGAGGCAGACGCCGGTGAGCAGCAGGGTGGTGGTGTGCATGCGGTTGCCGATGGATGCGATGCGGTAGATGAGCAGTACGGTCAGAAGGGCGGCGAACAGAGCCATTCCTCCCACCCCCCACAGCCAGGCTTCCAATCCAAGCAGGATGGCGACCGATGCGCCCAGCGACGCGCCCGACGACACACCAAGCACGTAGGGGTCGGTCAGCGGGTTGCGGAAGATGCTTTGATAGGCGGCTCCGCAAACCGAAAGAACCGCTCCGACGAGAGCGCTCATCAGAACGCGCGGCAGACGCAGTTGCCAGAAAATTTGCGAATTATGTATCTCGCTCCACTTGAAGTCGACAGCCCCGAACATGCAGCTCGCACCGACCGACGCCAGCAGCGCGAGCGTCAGTCCTGCCAGCACCCAACCGTTGGGTTTGTACGATTTATGGGCTTTTTCGGTCATCGGTGGTTTTAGACGGCGAGCAGATCCTTCATAGTGTAGACTCCGGGAGCGGCTTCCGAAAGGTATTCGGCAGCCATCAGGGCTCCGAGGGCCAATCCCCGGCGGCTGTGGGCCTCGTGGGTGATGGTGATGGTGTCCATTTCGCTGTCGTAACGCACTGTATGAGTACCCGGTACCTCGCCTTCACGAATCGACTCGATGGGTGCTTCCTGTTCCGGAAGACGGCGTCGGACAGCCTCCTGCAGCACTATTGCAGTGCCGCTCGGGGCGTCGAGTTTGTGTATATGATGTGTCTCGCTGAGGCTCACTCGGTATTCCTTGCGGCCTTCCATCAGTTCGGCCAGCCGGTCGTTGAGGGCGAACATGATATTCATCCCGATGCTGAAGTTTGAGGCTGTGAACAGCCGACCGCCGCATTCTTGGCATCTGTTGGCTACCATCTGATAGTCGGCGTTCCATCCCGTAGTGCCGCAAACGACTGGTATCCCGATCGTAAGGCAATGAATGACATTCGCAACGGCAGTTGCCGGAGTGGTGAATTCGACAGCTACGTCGGCCTGTCGCAGGAGACTTTCTTTCTCGTTCATTTCCACGGGGTTGTCGATGGTGCACACCACTTCGTGGCCGCGACCGGCGGCGAGAGTCTCGATGGCGTGTCCCATCTTGCCGTAACCTATCAGTGCAATCTTCATAATCGGTAGTGAATTGAATTGCAAAAATACGAAAAAAATGCCATTCTGAACAATATTTTTTTCGCCAAGCTCCAAAGCGACGATCTATTTCTGAAGGAAGGACATTTTATGATTGGTTTAACATTTGATGTTTGTCCTGAGGTGTTTTTGTTATATATAATATTTTGACAATCAACAATATAGGCGATATGGTAAATGTTAAAACATACCTAAGTTGCAGATTTCCTGCATCTTCTACCTATCAACTACCTATCAACTACCTATCAACTACCACCGTTCTTCGATTGTTCTTCGATCGTTCTTCGATCGTTCTTCGATTGTTCTTCGATTCG
>ONYC01000061.1 GCA_900321975.1 uncultured Bacteroidales bacterium | reverse complement strand
TTTGGGTGCTATCGTATGGGCTTTCTCCAGTTATTTCTTTATCATCATTGCCGCCGGGCATATCTGGAAGGTGTGGGCACTGGCCTATCTGCCGCCGATGATAGCAGGTATAGTACTGGCTTATCGGGGCAAATACCTGTGGGGACTCATAGTGACAGGCATCTTTGCGGCCTTTGAGGTGCATTCGAACCACGTACAGATGACCTATTATTATCTGTTCATTATCTTCTTCATGATATTGGCCTACCTGGTTGAAGCCATCCAGAAACGGCAATATATGCACTTCCTGAAGGCTACAGGTGCAGCCCTTGTGGGCGGCTTGCTGGGCGTGCTGATCAATATTTCCAACCTGTATCATACTTGGGAGTACAGTCAGGAGTCGATGCGTGGAAAGAGCGAGCTGGTGAAGGAAAATTCTGCCAACCAGACATCGAGCGGCCTTGACCGTGACTACATCACCCAGTGGTCGTATGGCATTGGTGAGACCTGGACACTGCTGGTGCCCAACACCAAGGGTGGCGCATCGGTGCCCCTGGCCGAGAACGAAACGGCCATGAAGCATGCCAACCAGCAGTACGTGTCCGTCTACAACTCACTGGGCCAGTATTGGGGCGAACAGCCCGGTACCAGCGGTCCTGTCTATGTGGGTGCCTTTGTGCTGTTCCTCTTCGTTTTGGGGTTGTTCATTGTGAAAGGCCCGATGAAGTGGGCGCTTTTGGCAGCCACTATCCTGTCCATCCTGCTTTCTTGGGGTAAGAACTTCATGGGCTTCACCAATTTCTTCCTTGACTACGTGCCCATGTATGCCAAGTTCCGCACGGTGGCATCCATCCTCGTCATTGCCGCGTTCACCATTCCTCTGCTGGCCATGATGGCCTTGAAGAAAGTGGTCGACGAGCCTCAGTTGCTTACCAAGAAAATCAAGCTGGTCTACGTGTCCTTTGCACTCACGGGTGGCATTGCCCTGCTCTTCGCATTGTTCCCCACTATGTTCTTCGACAGCTTTATCTCTTCAAGCGAGATTGATGCTTTGAGCAAGTTGCCGCAGGAGCATATTGCACCGCTGATGGCTAACCTGACCGAGATGCGCCAGGCCATGTTTACCTCCGATGCATGGCGTTCGTTCATCATCATTGTCATTGGCACGTTCCTCCTCTTGCTCTTCAAAGCCCGCAAGCTCAACTCACTCACGCTCACCGGCCTGCTCGTTGTGCTGTGCCTGTTCGACCTGTGGCAGGTGAACAAGCGCTACCTGAACGACTCGATGTTCGTGCCCAAGGTGGAGCGTGAGATGAAGCAGCCCATGACCGAGACCGACCAGGAGATTCTGAAGGACTCGACGCTCGACTACCGTGTGCTGAATCTGGCAGGAAGCACGTTCAATGAAAACGAGACCAGCTATTACCATAAGTCCATTGGCGGCTATCATGCAGCCAAGCTGCGCCGCTATCAGGAACTTATCGATGCCCACATCATGCCTGAGATGCAGGCCGCTTTCTCGGCCATCTCGCAGAGTGGCGGTCGCATGGAACGCATCAACGGCGACAGCGTCTATCCAGTGCTGAACATGCTGAACACCCGTTACATGATCTTGCCGTTGCAGTCGGGTAAGACGCTGCCCATCCAGAACACCCATGCCTATGGCAATGCATGGCTGGTTGACGAGGTTCGCTATGTGGCCAACGCCAACGAAGAACTCGACTCGCTGGGCCATTTGCCTCTGCGCCATGTGGCTGTGAGCGACCAGAAGTTCCAGGAGATACTGGGACAGAGTCAGCCGCAGGACTCGGCCAGTTCTGTCACCCTGCTGAAGTACGAGCCTAACCAGCTGACCTACAAGGTAAAGACCGCCAAGGGAGGTGTGGTTGTGTTCTCAGAGATCTACTATCCGGGCTGGACGGCCACCATCGACGGCGAAGAAGTTGAGTTGGGTCGTGTGAACTATGTGCTCCGTGCCTTGCAGGTGGGAGCTGGTGAGCACGAAGTGGTGCTGTCGTTCTTCCCCAAGTCGGTTGAACGCACCGAGACCATTGCCTACTGTTCGCTGGGCTTGCTGTTTGTATTGTTCCTGTTCGTGTTGGGATGGGAGTTCCGCAAGCGCAAGACCGCCAAGTAAGGACTAAAGGATACGAAAAAGCCTGCGAATTTCACGATGCGAAATTCGCAGGCTTTTTCTTTTTACGTCTACAGTTCCTGGCTGAATGGTTCAGCACTAATGCATTGCAGGTTCTTCTGTAGTTGTTCGGTAGAGCTGGCCCCGACGAGTACCGATGTGACGCCTGCCTGATGCAGAATCCAGGCCAGTGCCATTCCCGCCAGCGTCTCACCCCGTTGCAGGGCCGTCTCATTATAACTGCGCAGACGTTCCAGCAGTTCCTGCGTCAGCATGCTCTCTTTCAGGAACTTGCCCTTCGACATGCGCGAATTCTGCGGAATACCGTTCAGGTAGCGGTCGGTCAGTAGTCCCTGTGCCAGTGGCGAGAAGGAGA
>ONYC01000122.1 GCA_900321975.1 uncultured Bacteroidales bacterium | reverse complement strand
GATTCGAATCGAAGAACAATCGAAGAACGATCGAAGAACGATCGAAGAACTATCGAAGAACGGTGGTAGTTGATAGGTAGAAGATAGGGCGTTGATGGGTGGTTGGAAGGGGTAAAAAACGCACCTGTGGAGAAATAAATTTGGTCAATTGGGATTTAATTCGTATCTTTGCACTTTCAAAACCAAACGAGATATAACAAAATAATTACTATGACTTTACAAGACATTGTAGACAAACTCGGCGCCACCGTCGGACTCGGCAGCGACAAACTCGACATGGAGGTGGAGCATTGCTTCGCCTCGGACCTTATGAGCGACGTGCTCACCCTTAAAGACACGCCTGTGCTTATCACCGGGCTCTGCAACGTGCAGACAATCCGCACCTGCGATATGGCCAACCTCGAGGTGGTGATTTTCGTGCGCGGCAAGCGTCCGACCGAGGATATGGTCGAACTGGCCGACGAGAACGACATGGTCCTTATCTGCACCACCTACTCGATGTTCAAGACCTGCGGCCTGCTTTACGAGATGGGCCTCAAACCTTTATATTAAGATTATGCATCAAGAATACACCGTGATAGAGGGCGATTTCGTCAATGCCGGCAAAGCTTCGAGCTCGGTGAAGAAGACCCTCAAGCAACTGAATGTGAACCCGCAGGTGATCAAGCGCGTGGTGGTGGCCCTCTATGAGGCCGAAGTGAACGCTATCGCCCACGCCTACGGCGGCAAGGTCGAGGTCGATATCGACGCCGACAAGATACGGATGGTGGTGGCCGACCGCGGGCCCGGCATCCCCGACATAGCACTTGCCATGCAGGAAGGCTATTCCACCGCCCGCCCCGAAGTGCGCGACATGGGTTTCGGCGCCGGCATGGGCCTGCCCAACATGCAGAAGAATGTCGACAAAATGAACGTAACCTCCGAAGTCGGTGTCGGAACCACCGTCGAGATGGAAGTGAACTTTAGCTGAGAGCCGAAAGCCGAAAGTTCTAAGTGGATTGCCGAATGCCACGCAACCACTTACAGCTTAAAACTTAAAACTTAAAACTAAGAAATGTTTTATCACGCTTTACAGATTGACGAGCCGCGCTGCATCGGATGCTCGCGCTGCATGAAGATATGCCCCACCGAGGCTATCCGCATCAACGGAGGCAAAGCCTCGATCCAGGAACACCGCTGCATCGACTGCGGCAAGTGCTACGAAGTCTGTCCGGCGCAAGCCATCGCCATCAAGGACGACGACTTCGAGATGTTCCGCCAGTACAAGCACTCGGTGGCCCTTCTCCCGGCCGTGTTCATGGGACAGTTCCCCGACGAGATAAGCGTCTCGCAGGTCTACGCCACCCTCTATGAGCTGGGCTTCGCCCATGTGATGGAGGTCGAAAGCGCCGCCATGATCTACAAAGAGGCCAAGGAAAAATACGCCCGCGAACATCCCGACCTCAAGCCCCTGATATCATCATTCTGCCCCGCTATCGTGCGCATGATACAGATAAAATATCCCTCGCTTGTCGAGAACATCATGCCCATCAAAGTGCCCCTCGACCTCAGCGCCATGTACGCCCTCGAGGAGCTGACCAGCCGTGGTATCCCGCGCGAAGAGATAGGCCTTTTCTACATCACCCCCTGCGCCGCAAAGGTGTCGGCCGTGAAAGCCCCCGTGGGCGAGGAGAAGTCGATAATCGACGGCGTGATCAACATGAACCTGCTCTACAACCGTGTCTACAAGCAGATCAAGGACAACGGCAAGAACCATCAATACAAACCCCTCTCGCGTCAACGCCTTTCGGCCGACGCCATCCTCTCGACCCTCACCAACGGCGAACGCCGCATCTGCACCGCCAAGCGCTCCTACTCCATCGACGGCATCCAGAACGTGATGGATTTCCTCGACAAACTCGAGAACGACGAAGTGGAAGGCGTCGAGTTCCTCGAGCTGAGGGCATGCGACCAGAGCTGCGCAGGCGCACTTCTCTCGTGCGACAACCGTTTCCTTTGCGGCGAGCGCATGTACGCCCGCGCCCGTAAAGCCGCCGAACGCGAACGCAACGGCGAGATGCCGCGCGACCGTGAGATGGACCGCTTCAAAGACTATCTTATCGAGCACGCCACCGTCGACGAGGTGCAACCCCGCTCGATGATGGTGCTCGACACCGACATATCGAAAGCCCTCGAGAAGATGGAGAAGATCGAGAAGATGAAAGGGCACCTTCCACAGATCGACTGCGGCGTGTGCGGCGCTCCCACGTGCGAAGCCTTCGCCACCGACGTCGTCTGCGGACAGGCCCACCTCGAGCGATGCGTCTTCTACCGCCTGCACCTCGAATCCAAGGGCAAGATGACCCTTCATGAAGGTCGCTCGAACATGTACTCCGTCTGGGGCGACGACAGGATAAGCGGAGAGATAGAGATATAAAAACAGACGAGAGGGCTTTCGGCCCTCTCTTTTATTGTCTGGCTCGCAACCAAGCCATATTGAAGCGGTAGAAATACAACGAACTGTTGGTGTCGGGTCCCACCTCGACATACAAGCCTATGCTTCCGTCGCTCATCTTAGTCATCGATGAATATACCGACGGTCCGTCGACCATCAGCACCGGCGAATGCCAGGTATAGCCTTCGTCATTACTCTCATATATGCTCACATCCTCACGTCGCATCGAATTAGGTATACTGTGCAACAGAGTTGTATCGTCCACACGTAGCATTTCGCCGTTGCAGGCATTGGCCTGCATCTCGGGCCATGTACCTTGATTGCCCCATGTGGCACCGCCGTCGGCCGAGCGGTTATATCCGCGGGCACCGTTGCGGCGCACGCTGAGGAGCACAGTACCATCGGTCAGCTCCATAAGTTTGGCCTCGTCACCGAGGTTGTAGGCCTGCGTCGAACGCTGCCATGTATGGCCGTTGTCGTCGCTATATATGACATAATTGTCGCTTTGATTGCCGGTATTGCGGCAGGCTGCAGCGGCAAAAAGCACTCGGCCGGCATGTGCACCACGCCTTAGACAGAGGCCGTTACCCGATGCAACGAAAGCACCGTGGTGTGTGCTACCGTCCCAAATAACCGATGTTATATCCTCTGGGCCTGTCCACGTATGCCCGCGGTCGGTGCTGCGCATCACGTATACGCTTATAGGCTCTGCCACCGACGAGGCCCAGTAGCCGTTGCCACCGGCAAACACGCATAGCACATCTCCGTTCTGACACTGCACCAAGGCGGGATCGCCGAAGCCGCACTTATAACCTCGTCCCTCGATAATGGTTTCCGGCTCGCTCCACGTGCGGCCGTTGTCGGCACTGCGCCGCACCACAATATCAATATCTTCGGGAAGGTCCCTGTAGTTATACTTGCGTTTATCGTTCACCGCCAACAGGGTACCGTCGTCAAGACAGAGAATCGCCGGTATGCGCCACTTGGCCGAGCCATAGTCGCCAGGACGGTACAGGCACACACTGTCGCAGAAAGGTTCCTCGGTTGCAGCAGGGTAATCGGAGGGCTTCCTACACGCCACAGCCGTGAACATAAGCACGGCGGCCAAAATCACAGCACTTTTCATTTCCATTTGAAGTTACGGTTCCACATACGACTGTTATAGTCGGCGTTTATCTTGTTCATAAGCTCATAGTGGATTATTTTCTTTTTATCGTATTTGATACCGCGGCGGTCGGCTTCGCGCCTGATTATGATATCGAAATCCTCATCGTAGTTTCCTTTCCTTTGCAGAAACAGTATCAAGACGAAATATATCAGGAATACCGACTGTGCCACCGGAACCATCCACCATGGTATCGAGCCATCAACAACCATTATCACAGCGAAAACAGTGACAAAAGCCATAGGTATCACTGTTCCTATCGCGGCTGCCTCGTAGTTATACTTCAGCGCCGCCTTTCTGTCGGCCTCAAACACCTCCTTGGGCCAGACGGATCGCACAATATACATATCGGCAACAAAGAGATCGTAATCGTTCTCCTTATAGTTTGTACGAAGATGACCGGGCTTGCGCTGCGATGCAGGGCGGCGGCGCTGACGGCCACGGTAACGGTTATCTCGTTGCAGCGGCATAGTTGTCGGCTACTCGTCGCGTTTCTTTTTGAACCATTCCACAAAGCGCGGCAGGTCGTCCAGTGGGTTGAAGCCCTCCTTGAACGGCTCGGCAGGCACGGGCACGGTCTCCATATATCCGACAAGGGTGGCGCAGTCGAACTCGCCTATCAATGCCTCGAGGGTAACATAGACGCCCACTTGGAAGTCCTCTTCCTGGTTCTCGCCGCCTTCGACGGCGATACGAAGGCCAAGCATGTCCGGTTCCTCGTCGCACTCGAGCTGCATAAAATGCATCTTGCGGGTATCGAACAGATAGCGGTCGAAGCGCACTTTCAGCTCGGTACCCATAGGTTGCTTGAAGGCCACGAACTCCCACCAGTCGAGGTCGGGTGCATTGTCGACCAATTCGACCACATATCGGAAGAGGTCGGTATCGCCTTCAGCGCTGAAGGTGAGCGTACGTCCATTGGCGGTAGCTTCGCCCATCTCGAACACAAGACCGTCGCAATAGGCTGTCAGCTGGCGCTGAAGGGTGTCCAGGAGACTGGTGCGCTCCTTGTCCTGCAGGTCGCCGAGGGCGATCAACTGCTCGTTGTGGTCCTGAAACCACTGCCAAAATTTCTCTACTTTCTCCATATTGTTCATTATACTATTATTGCTTCGGGGATTAGTGCAACGCCGAATCTGGCGGCTATATCGTCCTGTATTGCTTTGGAGAGGGCTGTCACCTCGCTGCCTGTGCAGTTTCCGGTGTTGTAGAGCACAAGTGCGTTCTTGGGCCACACCCCTGCCCCACCCTGCGTACGTCCTTTCCAACCGGCACGGTCGATCAGCCATCCGGCCGACAATTTGTATTGACCGCCCACCGCATGTGCGTCAGGCATATCGGGAAATTCCGCCTTCAGCCGCATATATGTCGGCTCATCGACCACGGGATTCTTGAAGAAACTGCCCGCCGACCCGTATTCTTCGGGGCGAGGAAGCTTTTGCCACCTCAAGTCGGTGATCGACCGCCGCAGTTCGTCGGCCGTCGTATGCGGCAGCCCTTCAAGGGCCTTGTAGCTGAGATTTGCCACGAAACGGCTTTGCAACCGGAAGGTTACCCACAGCACCAGATATCGCCCGACCGTATGTTTGAACAGCGAATCGCGGTATGCGAAGCCACACTCGGCGTTGGTAAACTGCATCTGTTTGCGTAGTTGAATATCAAAAACTTCGACACTCTCGATTATATCCTTGGCTTCTACGCCGTATGCACCCACATTCTGCACGGCGGCGGCACCAACCGTACCGGGAATTGCCGACAGATTTTCCATACCGTAGAGGCCATTATCCAGGCTCCACTGCACCAGATCGTCCATCACCATTCCGCCCCAAGTCCGCAACATGACCCCGTCAGCAGACGGACCATCAGGATCTTCAGGGCTCAATTTCAGCACCGTACCATGATAGTCGGTCGTGAACAGCATATCGCTTCCGCCACCGAGGATGATATATGGCTGCCCGTCGGCCAGCGGCAACTGGCTGCAAAGGTCGTCGCCCGGCTCTACAATCACCATGCGGTCGGCTTTCGCATCGATGCCGAAAGTATTGTATGGTTTGAGGGATATATTCTCCAATATCTGCATAATCTCATGTTGCTATATGCCGAAAGCCACGCTGTTGCGGCCGAAACGGCGGTTGATGCCGTCGGCCACCTCCATAAGGCGGCGGCGCCGCTCGTCGGCTTCGACGGTGAAAAGGTCGAGCTGGTGCCCCTCGTCGGAGACGATTCCACCGAGGATGACCCCAGCCCGCTTGTATTGGTAGCCCTTGCGGTATATCTGGTCGAGCATGTTGCCGACGGTGTGCAGCAACTCGGTTGTGTCGGCCGTAGGCTTTGCGAGACGGACGCTGACGCCGTTGTTATACTGCGGAAGGTCGTCGCGGTAGCGGTTGGTATTGACGAACACCGTCACCATACTGCAGAGACTCCCCTGACGGCGCAGAGTTGTAGCACAACGGCTCACGAACGAGCGCAGTTCAGAAGCCAATCCCTCGCGGTCGGTGATCATCACAGGGAACGAATGGCTGTGGCTTATCGACTTCTGCCGTTCGTGGTTGCTGAGCGTAACGGCCGGTATGCCACGCAGCTCGTTCCACGTCCGCATCCCAGCGGTGTTGAGCAGTCGGCTGACCATCTCCTGCCCGGCATTGGCCAGATCGAGGGCGGTGACGATACCGGCCCCCTCCAGATGGCGGCGGTTCTGCCGTCCGACACCCCACACATCGCCAACCTTGAGCAACGAAAGGGCGCGCTCGCGCTTGTCGGGGGTAAGCACACAGACACCCCTATAGCCGCGATAGTGCTTTGCAAAGTGGGTCGCCACTTTGGCCAGAGTATATGTCTGCGAGCAACCGCACCCTACAGGAATGTGGTTCTGCTCCCAGATAAGATCTTTCACCATTGTTACATAACGCCTCACTTCGGCAGGTTCCTCGACCGGGAGGGTGCCGAAAAACTCGTCGACGGAATACTGCACAAAGTCCTGCACGATACCCTGTTCCAGCACACACTGCATAATATTCTCGGAGATACTGCGGTATTTATAGTGGTCGGCTTTGCACACCACCACTCCGTCGGCCTTCAGCTTGTCGCGCACCTTGAAGAGGGGTATACCGCGTTTCAGTCCCAGCGCTTTGGCTTCAGCGCTGAGGGCGAGGATCACGCCCGTACCGTTGCCGTCGTCGTTGGCCACAACCACAGGCTTCCCCTCCAACCCGGGACGGGTGGCTATCTCGCACGAGGCGAAGTAGGAGTTGCAGTCGATATGGACGTACATAGGGCTTCAGCGTTGTTCAGTCGTTGTTTTTGGGGCCTGCCTCCTTGCGCGGACGGCGCAGCGGCGGCACATAGCCTGGATGGAACACCTTCAGCTGGGTGCTCAGCAGCACAGCCGCAAGGATGGCGCCCAGGATGTCGCAGAGCGTGCAGGTCTGCCATAGGCCGGTCAAGCCGCTGTATCCGTTGGCTGTTGCCAATGCGGGGATGATGAACATCAGCGGTATCAGGAACAGCACCTGGCGCGAAAGGCTGGTGGTGATAGCGATCCACGGTTTGTCGATACTCTGGAAGAACTGCGAGTTGGTGATAGTGAAGGCGATAAGCGGCATCATCACGTTGAGGTAGCGCATAGACGGCGCCCCGATGTCGAGCAGCGGGTCGCTGTCGGTGAAAGCCCTCAGGATAATCCTCGGGAGAACCATAGCCAGCAACGCCCCCAGGGTTCCGACGCTGACGCTGACCTTCATCGTCAGCGTGAACACGTCGCGCAAACGGTGATTGTGGCCTGCCCCATAGTTATAGCCCGCAATCGGCTGCATACCCTGGCAGAGGCCGAGGATGAACATCACAAGGAACGACGCGTAGGTGTTCACGATTCCGTAGGCTCCCACAGCCAGGTCGCCACCATAGCGTATCAGCTGACGGTTGAGCAGCGCAACCACGAACGATGCGGCGAAGTTCATCAGGAACGGGCTCAGGCCTATCAGCAGCACATTGCGGAAGATATACAGTTTCGGAGCCCAAGCGTGCCGCTTGTAGCGGATGAACGACTTGGGGCTTATGAAGTGGGCCACCGCGACCACCGCCGTCGAGAACATCGATATGGTTGTGGCCCATGCTGCTCCTGTGATGCCCCACCCCAACACCATGATAAACAGGGCGTCGAGGAAGATATTCAGCACCGCGCCGCCGGCCATGATCCACATGCTCTTGGTCGGATAGCCGCTTGCACGGATAAGGCCCGTGAGGTTGAACGTCATAGTGGTGAAGAACATACCCGGGAGGACAATCATCATATACTCGCGAGCATAGCCGATAGTGTCCTGCGAGGCGCCGAAAAGCTGCAGGATGCGATCCATGAACAGGTAGCCGCCGCTGACGAACAGCGCCCCGAAGAAGAAGGTGAGCAATATACTGTTGCCCAGAATCTTCTCGGCCCACCGCACATCCTTGCGACCCAGAACGATGCTCATGCGGCTCGACGCACCTACACCCACCAGCGAACCCAGCGCATGGATGATGTTCATCACGGGCATCGTGATAGCAAGACCGGCGATAGCCAGAGCCCCGACATACTGACCCAGGAACACGCGGTCGACGATATTGTACACCGACGCCACCACCTGGGTGATAACAGCCGGCAGCGCATACTGCAGCAGCAGTTTGCCTATTGATTCAGTTTCAAGTTTATGAATATTGTCCATCGACAATCCTTTGTTTTAGTACATTACTACACAATCACATACACGCACCTATACGTCTATGTGTAAAAATGCAAAGTTACAATATTTCCGTCAAACCTGCAAATAAATATATCAACAGCACGTAATACACTTTGTTACAGCACCTTGCCATAAAAAGTACACCTAAACTGCTGATTCTCCGTATCAACGACCTATCCTCTACCTATCAACTACCACCGTTCTTCGATTGTTCTTCGATCGTTCTTCGATCGTTCTTCGATTGTTCTTCGATTCGAAT
>ONYC01000155.1 GCA_900321975.1 uncultured Bacteroidales bacterium | reverse complement strand
CGTTCTTCGATCGTTCTTCGATTGTTCTTCGATTCGAATCGAAATACTATCGAAGAACAATCGAAGAACAATCGAAGAACGGCCGGACCTATATGCATGTCTGCAGGTTGTGAGAGCGGGCTTAATATGTATATATTTAAACTTTATTTCGCTGCATATCGATTTTTTTCGTATTTTTGCAGTTTCATCTTGCCCGATGGTAGAATATAGAAAACATATACTGGACAACGGTTTGACGGTGATAACCCACGAAGCGTGGGATACACCGCTGGCCACCGTGAACCTGCTCTATGGGGTCGGCTCGCGCGACGAGGACCCCCGCCGCACCGGTTTTGCCCACCTGTTCGAGCACCTGATGTTCGGCGGCACCCGCGCGGTGCCCGACTTCGACGCTGTGGTGAGCTCGATGGGCGGCGAGAGCAACGCGTTCACCAACTGCGACTACACGAACTATTATATGACTTTCCCCGCCGACGGGCTTTCCACAGCCTTGCGACTCGAAGCCGACCGGATGACGGACCTCGACATCAGCCAGAAGGCCCTCGAGGTGCAGCAGAAGGTTGTCACCGAGGAGTTTCACCAACGGTATATGAACCAGCCCTATGGCGATGTGTGGCTGCTGCTGCGACCACTCTGCTACAAGGTCCACCCCTACCGCTGGCCGACCATCGGTGCCGATATCCGTCATGTGAGCGAGGCCACACTCGACGATGTGAAAGCGTTCCACGAAAAGCATTATCGGCCGGAAAATGCCATACTTGCAATCGCCGGTCCTGTATCGAATGACGAGCAGTTGCACCTTGCCGAAGAAGCCTGGAAGGCAAAAAAAACCGGGGTTCCAATGTCGGGAGCGACCTCGAAGTCCCGTTCTTCGATCGCAGAACCGCCTCAGAACGAGGCCCGCGAGCTACGCGTCGTCCGTCAGGTGCCTGCCACCAAAGTGTTCATCGCCTGGCCCATGTGCAGCCACAACGACCCGATGTTCCGCGCCTGCGACTTGCTCACCGATGTGCTTGCCAACGGGAAATCAAGCCGCATGCACCAGCATCTGGTGATGGAACGCGGCATAATGAGCGAGGCCGACGCCTGCATATCGGGCGAAGAAGGGCCTGGCTTGCTGGTGCTGAGCGGAGTGCTTTCGCAGGGAATATCGCCCGACGAAGGGATCGCCGCATTGCGCGAAGAGGCCATGAGGCTGGCCAACGAGCCTGTGAGCGAATACGAACTGACAAAAGTACAGAACAAATACGAGAACACCTATATATACAGCCAGTATAAGGCCGCCGACCGCGCTATGGGGTTGTGCCACTATACCTGGCTTGGCGACACCGACCTCATAAACCGCGAACCGGAGGAATACCGTCGTGTGAGCGTCGAGGACCTCCTCAGCGCCGCCCGCGTGGTGTTCCGTCCCGAACATGAAAACAGATTGTATTATGAAGCTGAAAGACAGGATAGTTAACTCATGGTGGCGATTGCGCCGCTGGTTCGATTCGGTCAACTGGCGTCATGTAGCCAAGAATATCATCAACTTCATTGGCGACGTGATGCACAAGATACTCTTCGAATGGCTTATGCCCAAGAAGTACCGCGGTATCAAAAAGAAAGAGATCTTCCAGATCATCTTCCTCAGCGACACTCCCGCCGGCAAGAAGTTCGACATCTGGCTGCTCGTGCTCATCGTGGCCAATATCATCCTGCTCCTCATCGACAGCCTTACAGGCACCACCTCCACTATGACCCGCGGAGCCGAGCATACGCTGGGCTTCTGGATATTCAAGATTCTGGAATGGGGATTCACCTTGATATTCACCTTTGAATACTACCTGCGCGTCTACTGCCTGAAACGCCCTCTGAAATATGTGTTCTCCTTCTGGGGAATCATCGATTTCCTGAGCATCTTCCCCTCCTACCTCAGCCTCTTCTTCCCCGCCACACAAGCCCTTACTGTGCTGCGCCTTCTGCGTGTGATGCGTATCTTCCGCATCTTCCGCATGGAGCGTTTCCAGCGCGAAGCCCACTACCTGCTGGCAGCCCTCAAGGCCAGCGCCATCAAGATTCTCATATTCATGCTCTTCGTATTGGTGGCCGCAGTCATTCTCGGCACCCTTATGTACAGCTTCGAAGGGGACAAGAACCCGGCTTTCGACAGCGTTCTGACCGGCATATACTGGGCCGTGGTAACCATCACCACCGTAGGTTACGGCGACGTTGCGCCGGTAACCGTCGGCGGCCGCTTCCTGGCTGTGCTGGTGATGCTGCTCGGCTACTCGATAATAGCGGTGCCGACGGGCATTGTCGCCGGCGAAACCATCAAGGAATATCATCGTCCGCGCAAGAGCCGTCGGCTGCAAGAACTGGAGAAAGACTTCGCCGACGAAGAAAACGAAGCCATAAACAACTAGAAAATGAAACCGAAAAAGATATTCACCATCCTACTGCTGCTGGGCACCACATTGGCTGCTGCAGCGCAAACGGTGAGCGGCACCATCACCGACGCCGCCACCGGCGAGACGCTTATCGGAGCCACCGTGCTCGACACCGTCAGCGGGAAAGGCACCGTGACCAACGCCTACGGCCGCTATACACTCACCCTCCGGGGCCAGTCGGCGGCGGGGTTACGGATAAGCTATGTCGGATATACTCCGCAAATCCACACCGTCGACCTCAGTCAGAACCGGCAGCTCAACGTGGCCCTTCACGGCTCCGTACAGCTCCAGGAAGTAGAGATTGTGGCCGAACGCATGGGAAGCCCCAAGATGAGCCAGATGAGCGCTATAGAGGTGCCCGTTGAGCAAATCAAGCTCGTCCCCGTGATCTTCGGCGAGACCGACGTGCTCAAGGCCATCCAGCTGCTGCCCGGCGTGCAGAGCGGCACCGAAGGTATGAGCGGCATCTACGTCCGTGGCGGCGGTCCCGACCAGAACCTCTTCCTCCTCGACGGCATACCGCTCTACAACGTGAACCACCTCGGAGGCTTCTTCTCGGCTTTCAACGGCGACGCCATAAAGAACGTAACCCTCTACAAAGGCTCGTTCCCCTCGCACTTCTCCGGCCGTATCTCGAGCGTGCTCGACATCACCACCAACAACGGTAACGACAAAGAATGGCACGGGGGAGGGAGTATCGGCCTTATTTCCGGCAAGATAAATATCGAAGGGCCTATCGTCAAGGAGCGCACCACCATCAACCTCTCGCTGCGACGCACCTACGGCGACATGCTGATACGCCCCACCCTCTGGCTGATAGCCGCCAGCGAACCGGAACTGAAAGGGCTTGCCGCCGGGTACTATTTCTACGACCTCAACGCAAAGATCACGCATAAGTTCAGCGAACGCAGCCGTCTCTACGCCACCTGGTACAGCGGCGACGACGACGCATATATGCGCGTCAAGGTAGCCGACAACTATTACGGCGACAAAGAATACCTGAAACTAAGTTATAAATGGGGAAATATGGCCACGGCCGTGCGATGGAACTACGAACTGACCCAGAAGCTGTTCATGAACGTTACCGGCTCATATACTCGCTACCGTAACCGCCTGGCACTCGGCGTCGAAGAAGAATGGCGCCAACAGGGACAGCAGTATTCCGACGAGATAGAGATGGGCATCAACAGCGGTATCCGCGACTTTGCAGGGCACGTTGATTTCGACTACGCCCCTTCGCCCGAACATACCATAAAATTCGGCGGTGCCGCCACCATCCACACCTTCATACCGCAGGTACAGTCGGCCCGCATGCAATTGACCGGCGAGCCCAACATCGACACCACCTTCGGCGAAAGCCGCATCAATGCCGGCGAGTTCACCCTCTATGCCGAAGACGACTGGAGCATCACCGATGCCCTTAAAATCAACGGCGGTGTGGCTCTTACCGGCTTCAACGTAGAGGGGCGTTTCTACCCGTCCGTACAGCCCCGACTCAGCGGCCGCTTTATGATCACCAACGACATCTCGGTCAAAGCCGGCTACAGCTATATGACGCAATATATGCACCTGCTTTCCAACAGCAATATCAGTCTTCCGACCGACCTCTGGGTGCCGGTTACCGCCCGTATCGAGCCGATGAACAGCCACCAGGTGGCCGCCGGAGTTTTCTACTCGTGGAAATACAATATCGACTTCAGTGTCGAAGGCTACTACAAAAAAATGGAGAATCTGCTGGAATACAAGCCCGGAAGCACCTTCCTCGGCTCGTCGGTGGGTTGGGAAGATATGGTGTGCGCCGGTCGCGGCTGGGCCTACGGTATCGAATTCCTCGCACAGAAAAGTATGGGCGACATCACCGGATGGCTGGGCTATACCTGGAGCCGCACCATGCGCCAGTTCGACACCCCCGGTCAAGAGCTGAACGGTGGGCTCCCCTTCCCTGCGAAGTACGACCGCATACACGACATCAGCATCACCCTGCAGTACAAGCCCGACGACCGCTTTGACTGCGGCGTTACATGGGTTTACAGCACCGGAAATACCGCTACGTTGGCCATGCAGCAGATTGCCGGCGACAGCGAGAACTACTGGGATCGCATCAACTATGTGAGCAGCCGCAACAATTTCCGTCTCCCACCCTACCACCGCATGGATGCCAGCGTCAACTTCCACAAGAAGTTGCGCCACGGTATCCGCACCTGGAGCATCAGCGTCTACAATCTCTATAACCGACAGAACCCCTTCATCATCTACCCCAGCAGTGTTGAACGCAGCGATGCCACCGGCACAGAATACACCACAGTGCTCATGCAGCGTTCGCTCTTCCCGATACTCCCGTCGGTATCATTCATCTATAAATTCTAAAAGAAAGCACCATGAAAAAGATAACAAGCCTGCTGGCAGCGGTGCTGCTGCTGACTGCCTGCGAGAAGCAGATAGACATAGACATCGACGACACCGAATCGCAAGTGGTGGTGAAAGCCGCCAACGAGGTAGACAACCCGATGTCCGTCGATCTTACATATAGCCGACCTGCCTTCGGTTCGTACTATATTCGCTACTCGGAAGACTATTTCCAAAAGATTACCGACGCCACGGTAAGTATGAGCATCAATGGAGGTTCCGAAATATCGGCCACACGCAACGGCGGCACCTATACCTTCGCCCATATTCCCCAACCGGGCGAGGAACTTTCACTCAGTATCAACATTCCCGGGAAAGACGAGGTTACAGCAACCGCCACAGTGCCGCAACGCCCCGTAATAAGCAACCTTGACACCTCTTACGCCGACAACGACTACGACTATTATCCCCAAATGCAGCTGTCGATAAGTTTCACCCTCGACGACCAGGCCTCCACCGACGATTTCTATTCCATCCGCCTGTGCGAGGTGGACACATTCATCAATATTCACCGCGACAACTACGGCAACACCATAAGCACTGACACCTCTGTCAATAATTACTACCTTTACTTCAATTGTACCGACTATCTGCTTGTCAGCAATACCAATATCGACCTGGACGACCCCACAGGCACCCGGACATTCTCCGGTACCGAGATGCTTTTCACCGACGCCACCATCAACGGTATGAATCACAACATCAAGATTAGTGGGTACTATGACAGTTATGGTGGCGGCGACATCTACGAAAAGACGTCCGACTCGACCATCTTCCGTTCCGGGCTCCGCCTTGAGGTTACTGCCCTCTCGCGCGACCTCTACCTCTACCGACAGACGATGAACAGCTATAGCGACGACGAACTGCTGGGCTTCTTCTCCGAGCCCGTGCAGGTCCATTCCAATATCACCGGCGGCATCGGTATCTTCGGGGTCAGCGCAAAGACAACCTTACCCGTACCCATACGCAAAGTTTCCTATGAATAAAGTTCTTATATCCGACCGCACACACCCCGTGCTCGAAGAGCGGCTGCGCGACGCAGGTTTCGTGGTCAGCGTCGAACCCGACCACGACTACGAGAACCTGATAGCCGCCGCACAGAGTTATGACGGATTGGTAGTGCGCAGCAAGGTGAACATCGACCGCGCTTTCATCGACCGAGTCCCCTCGCTACGCTGCATCGGCCGCGTTGGTGCCGGCATGGAAACCATCGATGTGGAATACGCCGAAAGCAAAGGCATACGATGCCTGAACAGCCCCGAAGGCAACCGCGACGCCGTAGGAGAGCACACAGTAGGCCTGCTTCTGGCCCTGCTCAACAACATCGCCCGTGCCGACGCCGAGGTGCGGCAGGGCCTCTGGCGCCGCGAGGCAAACCGCGGGCACGAACTCGGCAGCCTCACCGTCGGCATCATCGGATATGGCAATATGGGGCAGGCTTTCGCACGCCGCCTTCAAGGCTTCGGCTGCCAAATTATCTTCTATGACATTAAAGGTCCTAACGGCTTTAAGGACATTAATGGCTTTAGGGACCTTACAGACCTTCAACGAGAGGCCGATGTAGTATCCTTCCACGTCCCGCTGACCGATGAAACCCGCCATTATCTGAACGACGCTTTCGTCGAAGCGATGACGAAACCGTTCTATCTGCTCAACACCTCGCGCGGAGCGGTGGTCGACACCGAGGCTCTGGTCCGAGGGCTGGAGAGCGGCAAGATAATGGGGGCCGGCCTCGATGTGCTGGAAAACGAAAACATGCAGTCCGACTCACTCCTTACGCTTAACCCCGGACTCCTGGCACACAACTGCGTTCTCACCCCCCATGTGGCGGGATGGACCGTTGAATCGAAATACAAACTGGCCGCAGTGCTGGCCGACAAAATAATAGACACCTTGAAATGATAATAGTAGGCAACACCATAGTATCCGACGATCTGGCCGACCAGTGCTTCCAGTGCAACCTGAACTGCTGCCACGGGGCCTGCTGTGTCGACGGCGACAGCGGGGCACCGCTGATGGAGCAGGAGATTGCCGAGCTGGAGCGCGTGCTCCCCGACGCCCTGCCTCTTATGACCCCCGCCGGGCGTGAAACCGTGGAGCGGCAGGGCGTGGCCGTGCGAGACAAGGATGGCGACCTAGGCACCCCGCTCATAGACGGCGGCGCGTGTGCTTATATCACCTACTCCCCCGACGGATGCGCTCTATGCGCACTGCAGGGACTCTACAAGCCTGTCAGCTGCCACCTCTACCCTGTCCGTGTCGAGGACTACGGCGAGTTCACCGCCGTCAACTACCACCGGTGGGACATCTGCCGCGCAGCCAAAGACAAAGGAGAACCACTATACAAATACCTCCGCGAACCTCTCATCCGGCGCTTCGGGCAGAAGTGGTACGACGAATTGTTACACGAAATCAAAAACCGCAATGAACAATAAAACCAAGACAACACGCACCGTAGCCATTGTGGCGGCGGCAATACTCATCGTCGACCAGCTAGTGAAACTGCTGGTCAAAACCAATATGCAGATCGGCGAAGACATCCGTATCTTCGATTGGTTCCACATCCACTTCATCGAGAACGATGGCTTTGCCTTCGGCATGGCGCTGGGCGGAGCAGTTGGCAAGATAATGCTCACCCTGCTGCGCCTCGTGGCGTCGGTATTCATCGTGTGGCTCATCGCCAAGCTCATCCGCAAAGGCGGCCGCACTTCGCTTATCTACAGCCTCACGCTGATTGTGGCCGGTGCTGTGGGCAACCTCGTCGACAGCTGCTTCTACGGCTTGATATTCAACGACAGCTACTACTCCGTAGCCTCGCTCTTCCCCGACGGGGGCGGTTACGGCCACTTCCTTCAGGGACGCGTGGTGGATATGTTCTACTTCCCGCTGTTCAGTTTCGACTGGCCGCAATGGATGCCCATAGTCGGAGGGCAGCACTTCGAATTCTTCAACGCCATCTTCAACGTGGCCGATGCTTCGATAACCATCGGAGTGGCGTGGCTTGCAATCGACCAGATATTCCTTGCGCTAGGAAAGAAGGAGGAGCAAACAAAAGAGGCAACCGAATAGTTGCCTCTTTTTTGTGGTGGCATCGACTGGATTTGAACCAGTGACGCAAGGATTTTCAGTCCTTCGCTCTACCAACTGAGCTACGACGCCATCATTGATTCTGGTGTGATTTCTCTCCTGAAATCGGGTGCAAAAGTACATATAATTATTGAATTGGCAAAATTTTTTTTCAAATACTACCAATTCAATATTGTATTTCAAACAATTAACCTTAAAATTTTCTCTCCCGAAACAACAAAAGCACGGGCCTTGACCCGTGCTTTTGCGATTGATTTCAGTCAAATTTTTAGAGGTTGTAGCCAACGCCAATGAAGAGGTTGCTGCCCTTCATGGTGTAGCCATCGGCACCATTGAGGTTGAGGAGGCCCATGTTGTAGCCACCGAAGATCTTGATGTCGCTGAAGGTAACAGCAGCACCAAGGCTGAGGGCGACATCAAGTTTCTTGAGGTCGCTGTTGTCGCCATACCAGTTGGCTTCAGTGGTGCCGTCGAGGAGACCGGCGGGGCTGCCGCTGACGGTGGTCTTGGTGTTGCCGCTGAGAGCGTAGCTGATGGTCGGACCGGCGAAGACAGAGAGCTTCAGAGCGTCGCTCAGGCTGAGGCCGTAGTTGAACAGCACGGGGATGTCAAGAAGCATCTGGGTACCGTCAACCTTGGTGGTAACACCGAGGAGGGTGGTCGACTCGCTGTGGGTGTTGTAACGACCCTGGAGGCCTACACTGACATTGAGGTCGCCAGTGATGTTGACATTGTAGTCAATGCCGACGAAGAAACCGTCCATTTTGCTGGTGTCGGTAAGGGTAGTGCTACCAGATGTGTACTTGTTCAGATAGGTCTGGGGAGCATAACCAACATGAATACCCAGCTGAGCGCTGGCCATACCGGCAAACAGCACGGTGGCTGCTACAAATGCGAAAATCTTTTTCATTTTTTTTAATTTTTAGTTTATAAAATGGTTGATTAACGTTTTCTTACTTTTCGAGGCGGATACGGGCGTCGACGGCGGTCACGTAGCGCGGGTTGCCGAGCAGCGGGTTGAGGTCCATCTCGGCAATCTCGGGAGCGGCTTGCACCAGGGCGCTGACGCGTGCCACCTGGTCGGCATAGAGGTCGATGTTGACACCTTCCTGACCGCGCACACCCTGCAGGATCTTGTAGCCCTTGAGCTGAGTGAGCATCTCCTTGGCTTCGGCGGCGGTGATGGGGGCGAGGGCGCTCTGGACATCCTTGAGCACCTCGATGAAGATACCGCCCAGGCCGAAGAATATCTGATGGCCGAACTTCGGGTCGCGTATGGCGCCGATATAGACGTCGAGACCGTCGAGCATCGGGTACATCTCGACAGCGTAGGTTTCGGGGATGACGATAAGGCGATCGAACTCTTTGGCAACGGTGTCAAGATCCTTCACGCCAAGGGTCACGCCGCCCACGTCGCTCTT
>ONYC01000186.1 GCA_900321975.1 uncultured Bacteroidales bacterium | reverse complement strand
ATGTGCGTCGAGCACGGTCGTGAGGCTGATGGTCACATCAACTACGTGAAGGGCGCCAACATCGCCGGCTTCATGCGCGTTGCCAAAGCTATGGTTGCTCAGGGTATCATCTAATCTTGCATTAGGTAACACACCTATCATAGTGAAGGCCGCTCGAACGAGCGGCCTTCTTTTATTATTTTATTGATACAATAAAACAGCACAAGGCTGCGTTATTTCAGATATGAAACATATCGAGATTATCAACGGTCCGAACCTCAACCTCACCGGCATGCGAGAACCGGAAGTCTATGGAAGCACTACGATGGAGGAGTATCTCGAGGGGTTGCGGAAGCATTTCCCTGAGGTGGAGATTACCTATTACCAGAGCAATGTGGAGGGTGAACTCATCGACCGCATCCAGCAGGTAGGATTCCGCTATGACGGTCTCATTGTCAATCTTGGTGGCTACAGCCACACCAGCGTGGCTCTGCGCGACGCCCTGCTGGCAGTGCCGGCTCCAAAGGTGGAGGTGCACCTGAGCAACATCTTCGCCCGCGAGGAATACCGCCACCACTCGCTTATCACCAGCGCCTGCCGCGGGATGGTCTGCGGCCTAGGCCTAAAGGGCTACGAGCTGGCCCTCCGTGCGCTTCTTTAATCTTGTCTCAATCAAAACTATCAGAACAATCAGATTTTTTTAGTTCTTTTTGTTCTGATTGAGAAAAAAGTTTCTGCTGGAGTGTAAGATTTCCTTCGCTTTTACGACTACAAGGTATGAAACGCGACGAAACAGCCCAGTTCAAACACGACTTTCTGCCTTTGCAGCCAGCCATGCAGCGCATGGCCGAACACCTGCTGGGCAGCGAGGAGGACGCCGCCGATGTGGTGCAGGATTGTTTCGTCACCCTCTGGGAGGAGCGCGAGAAGCTGCGGCGGGTGGTCAACCGTGAGGCTTGGTGCATCATGCTTGTCAAGCGCCGCTGTGTGGACCTGCTGCGCAAGCGCAAGCCCACCGTCGAGATTGACGAGCGCACGATGGCTCTGGCCGAAGAACAATCGCGTGAAGATGAGGAGCGACTGCGACTGGCAATGCAGATGGTCGACCGGCTACCCGAGCGGCAGGCACAGGCCGTCAGACTCAAGCACTTCGATGCTGCCGACACCGACAGTATCGCCGCCGAGATGCACATCAATGCAGGCAACGTCTACACCCTCCTCTCAAGGGCCTATAATTCACTGAAACAAATGATTTTGGAATATGAAAACCGATAGATATAAACTGGAAGACCTCCTGGCCGAGGTGGAGCATGCCGGCCGCGACGCACGCCGCCAGCAGGAGATGGGCGACATGATTGACCAAATGGCCGTCGTCGAGAGCCGTCGCCATGGCTTCTGGTGGTGGAGCGCCCGCGTGGCTGCCGCCGCCTGCATCCTCTTCTTTATCAGCACCGCCGTGCGGATATGGTTCATCCCTACCGAACCCGCCGCACCGATGGTGGCGGAAGCAGAAGTGGTCAGCGAGCAGTGGCCGGTGACCAGCATGGACAGTACCGTCGCCACACCGGCCAAGCCTGCCGTGCCGCGCCACGCCCATCATAAGACCACAACACACCCCGCCGCCAATGGCGACACCCCTCTCCATGAGGGGACGGCTGACGCAGCAGCAGAAGAGGTGCTGCCCGTAGTGGAAGAGATGCTTGCCGAAGAGGTGGAATCCAAGGAAGAACCTGTACAGGAGATGGAAGAGTTCGCGGTGGAGGAGATAGCCACCCCTGTTGTGTCGGTGGCATATGCCGAACCGCAACCACAACCCCAGGAGCCGTCGCGCCGCCGCAATATCCTGAGCAGTCTTTTCCGCCAGCCTGAACCCGACGAGATGACCGGCACGGTTTTAGCCTTCCGTATATTATAGAATATAAAACATTAGAAATATGAAACGCCTTGTAATCATCATGGTTGCCCTCGGTATTGCCCTTGCCGCCAACGCACAGGCCGACAGCACCTGCGCCGACACTGCCAACCGCCACGCAATGAGAATCGACCTTGGCCTCTCGGCCAGCGCCACCATGTACGGCGACGGCAACAACCTCTCGCCCTACTACAGCAAGTACGGCTTCGGCCTCCACTTGCCGCTCATGGCGCACTACGACCTATCGCCCAACTGGACCCTCGCCGCAGGACTGCAGTACGACTTCATCTGGTCGCCACTCTACTACCGCGTCGAGTCC
This sequence comes from uncultured Bacteroidales bacterium, assembly GCA_900321975.1. Taxonomy (GTDB): domain Bacteria; phylum Bacteroidota; class Bacteroidia; order Bacteroidales; family P3; genus Colimorpha. The sequence goes on along the minus strand of ONYC01000186.1, from coordinate 32,971 downwards.
ACCGCCGACGGCAACGGCATCGACTTCCCCACCGCACCAATGCAGGGCACCCAGCACGGACACGCCTTCCACGGCTATATCGGCATGCCGTTTAAAATCACATGGTCTCCCTCTGCGAAACACCCGAACGACCTATGGCTGACCTTCGACGTGCATCCCGCCTACGCCGTAACGCGTTATTTCTCGTTGACCAACACTTTCATCAACCGCAACAGTGCTCCTGGCGACGAGGAGGTAATCCGCGGCACAAGTCTCATGCCTTGGAAACTTGAGGTCGGTCTCACCCTGGGCACCTCACGAGCCGGCCTGATTCACGGATTGCGCTTCTTCGGCAACCTGCTGCCCACCTACAAGGACGCCGTCACCGGCGAGAAAATACACACCGTGGGCATGTCGATTTACCTATAATAGTCAAGTAAACAGTAGTTAAGACAATACAACATATTACTATGAAAAAGTTAAACAAACCTCTGGTCTGTGCCGCATTGATATTCAGTGCCATCACCTTCTTTGCAACCTCAATCCATGCTCAGGATTCCATGGCTGCCAGCCGTTACATTCTTATATCTACCACCGGCCCCAATGTGCTTGGACAGGGCCACATACAATGGAACAGCAACCTAGAGTACTACCACTATGGCCTCAACGGTGCCAACCTGCATTTCAACAGCCATAGCATCGGCATCACCACAGGCCTGCGCTTCGGCATAGGCAACCGCGCCGAGCTGACCCTCGACCTGGCTAGCACCTACGCCACCTTCGACACCACCATATTCCACAATACCACAGGCTTCAGTCCCGCCGTGGGTGCCAAGCTGCTTCTCTTCGAAGGCCGTGGACTGCTGCCAAAGACAAGCTTCTTTACAAATGTGGCAGCGCCAGTGCAACAAAATGCATATAACAGCAAGTGGAACGCCCTGGTGCAACCCGAAATAGGCCTGCAGTTCCGCAATCGCCTCGGCAAGTGGTTCCTGCTCGACTACTCGCTGGGCTACGCATGGAATCGCTACTCGGTCGAGGATGTAGACTTCACCAACCAGGTGCAGTATTCAATCCAGCTGCGCTGGATGCACTCCGACCGCCAGATGACTAGCATCGGCATAAGCAACCGCAACATCATCCGCAACCACACCGTCGACCTTGAGACCCGCCGTCTGCTTACCGACGACCTGCAGCTCACCGTCGCCGCAAGTTTCGCTGCCGGATATGGCCTGGGCATAGGCTTTACTGACCATGTCCACGGACTCGTCGGTCTCAGCTGGATGATAAAATAAAACTACCGGTTACTCTTTATCGGGAAGCGGCGACCGTAGCTCCACTCGATAAATTCGGCCTTGGCGGCATGGGCATTGACGGCCACCCCCACATAGTTGCTGCCCCAGTTATAGTAGGCACCCAGCCGTTCGTAGATAGGAATAGTAACAAACGACGACACAAATAGTTGCGGTCCCACACCAGCCTTGATGCTCAACGCCCCCCAATGTCCTTCGATAGTGCCCATCATGCCGACATACATAGGCACTGGATAAGGGTCGTGGTACACCTCACGCTGCCAATCGTGACTGCCATTGTACCACAGGTCAACCGTAGCGCCTACCGATATGAGCGGAACAATGTAATAACAGTAGTTTAGCGAGATATCATAATCAAAGAAAAAGCCAGGCTGGAAGGTATGGCGCGACATGGATCCACCTGGAGAAAGTGTAAAACCAACCTCGTGACGGTTGAAGAACGGCACATAGCCTATACCTTCTCTTGTCACAGGTCCTTTATACCCCTCACCCAATCTTGCAGCAAATCCCAATTGCATGAAGTTCAACCCTTTATTGGGACGTACCAGATTACCGTTGCTCGAATGCACGAATGCGGCACTGAGCTGCAGGCGTTCCCCTATATTGTAGACAAAACCAATGTCAATCAGGCAGCATAGCAACGAACTGATAAAGATATTGTCTTGATCGTGGATGATGTAGCGTGTACGGTTGAAAGCCGAAAGTCCTATTCCAATATTATAGTCGAGCCGCCCCCATAAAGGTGCCCGCAACAAGCCCACCAAACCTATACGGCTGCCTGCAATACCGTCAGGAACATATTCGAACGAGCCTTTGAGACCGAACGAAGGTTGACGCCTCCATTGCATCCAATAGGTGTTCCCGGGTGTCTGCCACAGCCACGCAACATCGACACCGGCGCCGAATGCGGCATAGTCGAGCATACTGAAGCCATTGGGCGACATCCATCCACTATTGAGACCGACTTCCCAATGTGAGTTTTGCGCAGAAACAGGAATAAATAGCGCCAGTAGCAATATCAACGCCAGCCGCTTCATTACCTACCTGTCATCTCCAAATATTCTGTCTCGGTAAGTATCTTTACACCAAGCCTTTCGGCTTTCTTCAACTTTTCGGGACCCATCTTCTCGCCTGCAACAAGGTAGGTGGTCTTGCCACTGATTGAACCACTCACCTTACCACCATGGTTTTCAATGTCGGCCTTGATCTCGTCGCGAGAGAAATGTTCAAATACCCCGCTGACAACCAATGTCATACCTTCCAGTACACCAGTTGCCATTTGCCATTTGCCAGTCATCTGAAGTCCGGCAGCACGCAGGCGTTCCACAATGGCACGGTGTTCATCGTTGGCAAACCATTCAGCCACAGCCCTTGCCGTAACCTCGCCAACATCCTCAACCTGTGCCAGTTCCTCCTCCGAAGCTGCCATCAATGCATCGATATTCTTGAAGTAGCGAGCCAATTTCTTAGCACCCACCTCGCCGACATATCTGATACCCAAGGCGAAAAGCACCCTTTCAAACGGCACCTGCTTCGATGCCTCGAGGGCAGACAGCAGATTGTCAGCACCTTTGTCCTGTATGGTGGCATCGGCACCAAGACCTACCAACTGCTCACGACGAAGGTCATATAAATCAGCAACATTGCGCACCAAATCGGCCGAATAAAGCAGTTCAAGACGCTCTGGCCCAAGGCTTTCGATATTCATAGCACGACGACCCACGAAATGCTCCAGTCGGCCAATTATCTGAGGATGACAGCCGTCGCTATTGGGGCAGTAGTGACCGGCCTCACCCTCGGCACGCACGAGCAGGCTTCCGCACTCAGGACAACGTGTTATATACTGAATGGGCATCGCACCAGCCTTACGCTGTTCCAAATCAACGCCCACCACCTTGGGGATAATCTCACCGCCCTTCTCTATCAGTAAGTTATCACCGCTACAGATACCCATCTTTTCAATGAAATCCGCATTAACCAGTGTAGCTCTCTTCACGGTGGTACCGCCAAGCCACACGGGCTTAAGGTTTGCCACCGGAGTAATGACACCCGTGCGTCCCACCTGATAGCTGATGCTTTCGAGTGGCGTAGACACGCGTTCCGCCTTGAATTTGAAGGCGATAGCCCAACGCGGCGACTTTGCAGTAAGTCCCAATCGGTCCCACAGCGGTGTCTGGTTCACCTTGATGACGATGCCGTCGATGCCGAACGGCAAGTCCCAACGGGCTTTATCCCAATGGTCGATAAAGGCCTTGATCTCTGTGATGTCGCGACATTCCTTGATATACGGCTGCACCTTAAAGCCCATCTGGCGAGCATACTCCAAGCGTACGAAGTGGGTATCGGGCAACGCAATACCATCGGGGGCCATCATAAAATACATGCAGAACTGGAGTTTGCGCTTGGCACACTCGGCACTATCCTGCAACTTGAGGCTTCCGCTGGCGGCGTTTCGCGGGTTGGCGAAAGGCTCGTCGCCCTCGGCTTCACGCTGGCGGTTCATTGCCTCGAAAGCCTCGAAGGGATATACTACTTCGCCACGAGCCTCGAAATCATCCGGAAAATCGCCGCGCAGACGTAACGGTATGGTTGCGATTGTTTTTGCATTGGTGGTGATATCGTCGCCCACCGTACCATTACCGCGGGTAACTGCTTGAACCAACTGCCCATGGCGGTAGGTGAGGCCGATGGCCACACCATCGTATTTCAACTCACAGGTGTACGAAAACTCCTCGCCGTCAAGCAGACGGCGGGTACGGGCCTCGAACTCCTCAATCTCCTCTATTGAATAGGTGTTACCCAGCGAAAGCATTGGGAATCGGTGAGTTACCTGCTTGAAACTTTTATTCACCTCGCCCCCTACCCTCTTGGTCGGCGACAATGGACTGGCCAACTCAGGATATTGGCGTTCAAGGTCCTGCAGCTCGCGCATCATACTATCAAACTCCTGGTCGCTGACGAGCGAGCGGTCGTTCATATAGTACTCGTAGTTCAACTTGTCCAACTCCGAGACAAGCTGCTCCATTCGCTGCCTTATCGGTTCTGTGTCTATTGCGCTGAAAAGGTCCATATTCCTTTGAAATTAAGTGAAACAGGGCCTGTCAAGCAGACATTTTCATAAGCTTTCTCCGATTTAGTGAAATCAACCCGGAAATCACCGCCGCGAGTCACCAATAGATGGTTGCCGCTGACGATTGCGCATGCGGTTACTCCGGTGCCGCATGCCCAGGTTTCGTCCTCAACACCACGCTCGTAGGTTCGCACAAAGAGGCGACCGTCGGGAAGTTCCTCTATAAAATCGACATTTGTACCTTCGGGGAAAAGATCGGCCATGTTGCGGATACGGCGACCTTCGCCGAAGACGTCGTAGTTTTCCAAATCGACGACCCGCTGCACATAGTGTGGCGAACCGGTATCGAGGAACCAACCTCCGAGCAAAGTCCGTATTAAGTCCGTCCTAACACCGCGCATACCGAGTCGCACCAAGCCCAGATGTCCGTCCCATGCGAGTACTTCCGCATCGTGAGGTCCGTCGAATCCAAGAAAATGAAGGTGTTTGCCCAATCCTAGCATGTGGGCGAAGGCTGTGATACAGCGTCCTCCGTTGCCACACATGGAACCAATACGACCGTCGCTGTTGTAATACACCATTTCAAAGTCGTATCCCTCGGAGGCGGCGTTGAGGGTCATAAGGCCGTCGGCGCCCACACCGAAGCGTCGGTGGCAGATGCGGGCGATATCGTCGGTGGAAAGGTTATAACGACCTTCGCGATTGTCGATAATCACGAAATCGTTGCCTGCACCATCGAATTTATAGAACTCTATATCCATATTTACCTATAAGTCAATCTCCGGGAAAAGTTTGCGCATCGCACCCAACGAGGGATTGCGTTCCAGCATCGCGCGATACTTCTCTTCGGCGGTATAGATTATTGTCTCTTTGCTCACAAAGAGCGGTATGACGTTGCAATCGAGCATCGGCATGCCGCTCTTTTTGCGCAACTGTTCCATCACCTCGATGCGGTGGGGGCGGAAGTCGTTGGCAAACCACGTTTCTGTGGCTTCGATATCTATGGTGCGGTGGTTCTCACCGAGACGCACCTTTGCCGCAGACATGAGTTCAGCAAGCTTCAGTTCCTCGGCCGTTTCGTGCCAGTAACGTTCCAGATCCTCCTGACTCAGAGGCTTTGCCTCCACATGCACTATCGGTTGCTCCTTCACGGCCGGAGGAGGAGTCATTTTTATGGAGATACTGCCAGCAAGGAGCGAGCCGCCCTTCTTGACGGCCGTCTGCGGAGCATTGTCAGGGACGGGGGACGGTTGAATGGCAGTTGCCTGCTGTACCGGAGGCTGCACAGTTGCTGCAGGTGCCGGCTGACTTGCGACCGCCGGCGCTTTTGCTGTTTCTTTACCCGTGCCTGCCTTGCGGCGTCTTGCTATCTAATATGCCTGCACTTCGGCGTTTTTCAACGCCGCCAGTTTCATCAGGCAGACTTCGACGAAAAGGTTCTTGTTGTTGGCTTCGCGGAAGCGGTATTCATAATCGCCGGCAGTGCTGAGCAAACTGAGGATCAGCGGCAACCCGCATTGCTGGGCCTGTTGTCCGTAACGCTGCCGCGTCGCGTCGCTTCCGTCGATAAGCGGAAGGGTGAGCGGATCGAGGCTCACCATCAGGTTTCGAAGGTGGGCACAGAGCCCGGTGAGGAAGTGCTGACCGCCGAACCCTTTGGCAATCACCTCCTGATACAGGGTGAGCGAATGGCTTATATCGCCGGCCAGGAAATAGTCGACAAGACGGAAATAATATTCCTCGTCCAACATGCCCAGATTCTCCAGACATAGCTCACGTGTGAGGTTGCCGTGAGTGAAGTTCACCAGTTGGTCGAATGTCGAAAGCGCGTCGCGCATTCCGCCTTCGGCCTTGCGGGCTATCAGCTCAAGCGCTTCATCCTCGAACTGCACGCCTTCTTTGCCTGCCACATATTTCAGGTGAGCCACAATATCGGAATTCTCTATCCGCTTGAAATCGAACACCTGGCAACGGCTGAGGATAGTGGGTATGATTTTATGTTTCTCAGTAGTGGCAAGAATAAACTTGGCATAAGCCGGAGGCTCTTCGAGGGTCTTGAGGAAGGCGTTGAAGGCCGCCTGGCTGAGCATATGGACCTCGTCGATGATATACACCTTGAAGCGTCCGGTGGTCGGCGGGATATACACCTGCTTCACCAGTTCGCGGATATCGTCCACCGAGTTATGGCTTGCGGCGTCGAGTTCGAAGATATTGAGCGAGCCGCCCTCGTTGAACGTGCGGCAACTCTGACACTCGTTGCATGCCTCGGTTTCGGGAGTGAGGTGCTCGCAGTTGATAGTCTTTGCCAGAATACGAGCGCATGTGGTCTTACCCACACCGCGTGGTCCGCAGAAAAGGAACGCCTGCGGCAACTGGCCCGTCTGGATGGCGTTCTTCAACGTGCGTGTGATATGTCCCTGACCGACGACACTCTCGAAGGTCGCCGGGCGATACTTTCTTGCCGATACTACAAAATTATCCATCTGTCTGATTATCTTTCGTTAGTTAAATTCACCCCCTCAATTCATCCTTGCAAAGATACGTAATTCCGGCGACATGACAAAATAAAATTGATTATATTTTTCACTCTGTCGAGAAAACTTATCTTACACACAATAAAACAGCGCCGACGGCGTTTATAATACCGTGATGTAAGACCCCTGCCTATGGACCTCAGCACCTATTTCGAACCTATCGACAGTACCATCGTCGACTTCCAGAGCCGCGAGTTCCGCCCGATGCTGGGCGATAGTGTGCACGCACACACTATGGCCGACGGATTCCCCGACGTGGATGCCGCACAGCTGGTGCTGCTGGGAGTGAATGAGGATCGCTCCTCGACCGACAACCCCGGCTGCGCAACTGCACCCGACTATATCCGCCACTACCTTTACCAACTGGCAGTACCTCACCCCGACTTCGCTCTGGTGGACCTCGGAAACATAGCACCTGCCGCCACGCCGCAAGATACATATTATGCCCTGATCGACGTGATGCAACACCTGCTCGACCACGGGAAGACCATTATGGTGCTCGGCGGCTCCGACGATCTGGTATTCCCCATCTACAAAGCCTACGAGGTTCTGGGGCGTGTAATCAACATCTGCTCCGTCGATTCCCGATTCAACCTCGAAGGGGGCGACGAAATCAACTCGTCGAACTACCTCCAACATATCATCCTGCAGCAGCCCAACTATCTGTTCGACTATGTCGGCATGGGATATCAGAGCTATTTCGTCGGCAAAGACATGGTCGACCTTATGGAGGAACTGAAATTCAGCACCCGCCGCCTCGGTGAACTGCAAGCCGACATCGAACGTTGCGAACCCCTCGTGCGGTACAGCGACGTAGTGGCTGTGGATATCAGCGCTGTGCGGCAAAGCGACGCTCCGGCCAATGCCGCTCCTTCGCCTCACGGCTTCTACGGCGAGGAACTGTGCCGCATCGCCCGCTTCGCCGGCATGAGCGACAAAACCACCACCTTCGGCCTCTTCGAAATGAACCCCCGACACGACCGCGACGGACAAACGGCCCACATGCTGGCTCACGCCCTTTGGTTCTTCATCGAGGGGTTCCATTTCCGGATGGGCGATTTCCCCGCCAGAGACAAGCAATCCTACCGCCGCTACACAGCAATGCTCGCCGACCACGGCATCGAGATTGTCTTCTACAAAAGCCTCAAGAGCGACCGCTGGTGGATGGAGGTGCCCTGCGACGACGAAGGTCGTCGCCAACGCTATCTGCGCCACACGCTTATCCCCTGCAACTACAGCGATTACCAACGTGCCATGGAGAACGAAATCCCCGAACTCTGGTGGCACTACTATAACCGAATGAACACTTGACCACTCATACCCAAAACTATGGACCTTAATTTCAAAATCAAAATCGACCAACTGATCAGCGAAGTGTCGGCCCTTACCGACCTAACCACCAAAATCGCCGTACTCAACTACATACAACAGGAGTCGGGCTTCCTCCTCTGGCAGCTCGAAGATGAACAGAGAATCGATGAAGACTCGCGCGACTATTAACCTCCTTGCACTCTGTGCACTGCTCCTGATCGCCTGCACGGGCGGTTACTCCTTCACCGGCGCATCCATACCGCCGGGGGCTTCCACCATATCGGTTGCCAACTTCCCCAACAACGCCGCTACGGTGAATCCACAGCTGAGCCAGAAACTGAGCGACGAACTGCGCAATATGTTCAGCAGCCAGACATCCCTCTCGGTGCTTCCCTCCGGCGACGGTGATATGGAAATCAGCGGCGAGATTGTGGGCTACGAGACCCGCGCATCGGCCCTCTCGAGTAGCGACGAGGTGTCGATGAACCGCCTCACAATCACCATCAAAGTAACCTTCGTCAACAACGTGAACCACGATGCCGACTTCGAGCAGCGCTTCTCGCGCTATCGCGACTATCCCGCCTCGCAGGATTTCTCGTCGGTTGAGGCCGGCCTTGTTGGCGAAATTGTTACCGAACTATGCGAGGACGTCTTCAACAAATCAGTGGTCAACTGGTAGCACCGCTGCTGGCACTGCTGGCAACCGCCGTATATCTGCTCACTATGGACCGTTCGGCATCCTGGTGGGACTGCGGCGAATTCATTGCCACTTCCTGGCTCCTCGAAGTGGGGCACCCTCCGGGAGCACCGTTCTACCAATTGGTTGCTCACTGCATGATGCTTCTCTCTTTCGGAAACGAAATGCTTGTCGCTCCCCTGAGCAACGCCCTCTCGGCCATTTGCGGCGGCCTGACGGTGGGTCTGCTCTACCTTACCATCATTGAACTTTGTGCAAAACCAACAACATCCGCCGCCCGGATGGGTGCCGCCGTAGGCGCCTTGTGCTACCTGTTCTGCGACACAGCGTGGTTCTCGGCCGTCGAGAGCGAGGTCTACAGTATGGCTATGCTTTTCTGCTCAACCAATGTCTACCTCCTGCTCCGCTGGCGCCGCAGCAGCAACCTTCGCCTGCTGGCATTGACAGCCCTTCTGCTAGGTCTCGGTGTGTGCGTACACCTTATGACCCTTCTGGTCCTTCCGGCACTGCTGCTCATCTATCTCCAAGGTGCTGGCCGCCAGTGGCTGCGCCTCGTGCCGCGATGGCTTCCCCTCTGCCTGCTTCTCTTCTGCGCAGGACTTTCCCCCTATGCCATTATTCCCATCCGCGCCGCCGCCAACCCGCCCATAAACGAGGGTCATCCCGCTACGGTTGAGAGTTTCAAGCGCTACCTCCAGCGCGAGCAATATGCCAAAGCGCCGTTGTACCCCCGTATGTGGCGCGAGCGCGACACCGCCAACTATGCCGACTGGACGCTCGGGCTCAAAGGGGTGCCGGCCAATATTGTATACTATTTCAGCTATCAGCTGACCTATATGTACGGCCGCTACCTTATGTACAACTTCATCGGCCGCGAGAACTTCCGTTGGCACTGCATTGTGTTTTTCATTCTGCCAGCCATGCTGGCTTGCTACGGACTCTGGCGGCACCGGCGGTGCAACCGACACGACTACTGGGTTGTGATGCTCATATTCCTCTTCGGCGGCATAATCCTCAATTTCTACCTCAACCACCCCTGCTATGAGCCGCGCGAACGCGACTATGCCTACGTGCTCTCGTTCTATGCCGTTGCCATCTGGATTGGCATCGGTGCCATTGAGCTTGGGGAAAAGAACAAACTGAAATACCTCATCTTCCTTGCACCTCTACTTATGGCCATAGGCAACTGGAGCGACCACGACCGGCACAACTGCCACTCGGTCCACGACATATCACTTGCTCACCTGCAGAGCTGCGACCACGACGCCATACTCATCACCCTGGGCGACAACGACACCTTCCCTCTTTGGTATCTCCAACAGGTCGAGCACCAACGCACCGACATCGATATCTACAATATCAACCTCACCGGCTTCTCGCGCACCATCGACATTATCCAGCGCAACCGCGACCGGCGGCCTGTCTACGTGTCGTACTATTTCTTCCAACGCTATGCCGACTTTTTCCCCGGCCAGCTGCGCTGCGAAGGTTTCTGCTGGCGGCTGGTACCCCCCTCGGAAGTGGGCGACAATGCGCCGCTGCAACGTCATCTGCGCGATTCCATCCGCTTCAATATCACCAAACACGAATATGTGCCACGGATCTCGCAGCACTTTATGGAGATACCCCGAAAATACTGGGCTACCGCCAGCGGAGAGTCTCGATAAGGTGGTCGATATCCTCCTGTATATAGTTGATTACCGGCGCCAACGAGTCGTTGTTGGGCGTTTTGTTGAGGTATAGCGCACCACGGAGGAAGTGGTGTGCCGAATCGGTGGCGTAGAACTGATAGGTCGAAGCCACTTTCGGACCGTTGATTTTCCAAGTTACGGCATGCACCGTGTGGTCGTCGCTCTCGAACTGCTGCTCGTCGATGCCCGAGGCGAACTTGTAGTGTTTCTCTATCAGGTGCATCGAGGTATCGGTCTGACCACGCAGATCGTCGGCACCGGCAAGGTGCTTATAGGTGAGAAACACGACACCGTCCCATTGCGGATAACGGATATCGAGCCATACCTCGCCCTTGGGTGAATCCTTCTCCGCCAGTTCGACGCATTGGTTTGCCTCGAAGATGAAGGGGAACATCATGTAGGGTGAGCCATCAAGTATAACCATCGTATCGCCACCATACATAATGGTGTCTCCTGCCTTGAAGGTAGGCAGTGTGTCCACAAGCCAATAGTTGTGTTCCGGCATGTCGATACGCAGGTAGGCCTGCGGCTTGGGCGTGTAGTCGCCATTGTTACAGGCCGCCAGCATGCAGCACACCACCAAGGCCATTAGCACATTCTTTCTCATTTCTTCATCTCCTTTCCTTCGAGCATGGGTACAAAATTGAAAATGCCGAACTTCTCCACCTGCCACTCCGCCTCGCTCTCGCCGTTTTTGGTGATGCGTAGCATCTCCTGCTCCACCTCGCCCACCGGTATCACCATTATGCCGCCCAGCTTGAGTTGCGCCATCAGGGCTTCTGGGATTGTGGGGGCGCCGCAGGTTATGATCACACGGTCGTAGGGGCCGTAGTTCGCCTCCGTCAGGCCCTTGTAGCCGTCGCCCAGGAAGCAACGGGCGTTATAGCCGAGCTGCTGGAGCAGCGGCTTGGTATGGTCGAAGAGGCCTTTCTGGCGTTCGATGGTAAACACCCGGGCACCCAGGCGGCAGAGCACTGCCGTCTGGTAGCCGCTTCCGGTACCGATCTCGAGCACTTTCATACCTCGCTTCACCTGCAGCAGCTGGCTCTGCATAGCCACCGTCGAGGGCCTCGAGATGGTCTGCTCGAAGCCTATTTTCACAGGGCTTTCGTCGTAGGCCACCACATCCAGCCCGGCGGGGAGGAAGAAATGGCGCGGAACATCGTTCATTGCCTTGAGCACCGCCTCGTCGGTGATGCCCTTCTCTTTCAGGCTCTCCACCATGCGCAGGCGCAGCCCTTTATGTGTAAATGTGTCCTGCATCATTCGTCAAGCCCTTGGAACGACTGGGCGCGCAGTTCGATGGTGGTGTTCTGCGGCGTTACCATCACCGCCGGCATCCCCTCTTCGGTGATGTGGCCGATGATATGCACCTCGCTCATAGTCTTTATCTTGTCGTAATCCTTCTGATTGATGGCGAAGAGCAGCTCGTAGTCGTGTCCGCCGTTGAGGGCGCAGCTCACGGGCATCATGTTCTTGCTCATCTCGGAGCACACGCGCGACGTCTGGTAGTCGATCGGCAAACGTTCTTCGTAGACCTCGCATCCGCAACGCGACGCGCGGCAGATGTGCAGCGCGCTGTCGGCCAAGCCGGCACTCACGTCTGTCATTGCGGTGGGAACCACATCGTGCTTTCTCAGCAGCTCGACGATATCCATGCGGGGCTCGGGCTTGAGGAAACGCTCGAGCACATAGTCGAACCCTTCCAGGTCGGGCTGGAAGCTGGGGTTGGCCTGATAGGTAACCTTCTCGCGTTCGAGCACCAGCAGGCCGGCATAGGCCGATCCGAGGTCGCCGCTCACGCAGAGCAGGTCGTGCAGCGAGGCACCCGAACGGTAGGTGATTCGGTCGGCTTCGGCCTCGCCGAGGGCAGTTACCGTGAGCACCATTCCGGCACACGACGAACTGGTCTCGCCGCCAACCAGGTCGATATCATAGCGGTTGCAGCACAGGCGCACGCCGGCATACAGTTCCTCCAACGCCTCGACCGAGTAGCGGTTGCTCACCGCCACACTCAGCAGCACCTGGCGCGGAGTACCGTTCATGGCGGCTATATTGCTCACCGCCACAGCCACCGCCTTGTAGCCCAGATGTTTCAGCGGTGTGTACATCATGTCGAAATGCACCCCCTCGACCAGCGTCTGGGTGCTGACAAGGGTTTTGCGCGGCCCTTCGCCGAGCACGGCGGCATCGTCGCCGATGCTGCACACCGTCGAGGTGTTCACATTGCGGAACCCGTCGGTTATCCGCTCGATAAGGGCCACCTTGCCCATCTGGCTGATCTCGGTGCGACCCTCGTGATATTGCAGTTGTTCCATAAATTATCCTATCAGTTTGTCAATCAATATAGCAGCGGCTACGGCTGCGTTGAGGCTTTCGGCGGTGCCGCCGAGGTTGGGGATGGTTACCGGCTGCGTGACGGCAGCCATTGCCCCAGGCGAGATACCGCGCCCTTCGTTGCCCACAAGCAACACAGCGGGTGCCTCTTTCGTGACAAGCCCGGCATCGGGCTTGAGCGGCTCGCCGCCGAGGGTGGCGCCGAATACCGGCATACCGCATCCGCCGAGCCACTGGGGCAGGTCGACATATTCCACCTCGGTGCGGAACACAGCCCCCATCGAAGCCTGGACAACCTTGGGATTGAAGCACGACACAGTATCGCGGCTGCACACCAGACGGCGCACACCATACCAGTCGGCCGTCCTCATGATGGTGCCCATATTGCCCGGATCCTGAATCCTGTCAAGTGCCAGAACGAGGCCGTTCCCCTCGCCTTTCTTCCCGCAGCCTTCACGCCTCACAAGCATCCACACCTGCTGCGGGGCGCGCATCAGGCTCAGCCGTTCCAGCTCGGCCTGGCTCACCTCGCAGTATTCACCCCTGAGGCTGTCCGGCGCCTGCCACTCCGGCGTGGCGCAGACATAGAGCACCTCAGCCGCCGAAGCCAGTGCTTCGGCCGCCATTTTCGGCCCTTCGACCACAAACACCCCCTCTTCGTCCTGCCGTTTTTGCAGGCGATAGGAGGCCAAATCCTTCAATTTTGCCTTCGAAATCACGCTGCAAAATTACACAAAAAAATCGAATCGAATAAAAAAAGGTTATTGGTTATAGGGGAAGACTGGTTCACCCCCTGCCGGCGCGCCAGCCTTGTTCGCCTACTGCGATTGTCTCTTACAACCATTACTCCCGGCTCACCTTGTCACGGTGAGTTTCTTGGTAGCCACGCCCTGGGGGGTGTGGATGCGGAGGATATAGGCGCCGACGGGCCAGCTGCGGACGTCCAGGGTGGTGGAGACCGACGGGGTGGGGAGCTGCAGCTCGCCGACCTTCTCGCCGGCGAGGTTGTAGGCCTCCACGCGGCTCAGGCCGAAGCTGGAGACCACCTTGGCGGTCTCGGCCGCCGGGTTGGGGCTCACGCCGGTGAAGCGCCCGAGCACCCCCTGCTCTACGATACCGGCACCGGTGGTGTCGGGCGGCGTGAGAATCGCATAGAGATAAGGCAACCCTACTTGGTCTGTTTCATAATATTGCCACATTTCGGGAACAGTATATAAATCTGGATGGTAGAAAAGACCTGCAAGCAGGGGACACCGGTTATTATAGCGGGATTCTCTAATACACAAATACTCGACAATTTTGTCAATATAGCCCTTTACGGGGAAAGTTCCTACATAGAATGAATCGGTAACCACAATAGGTTCTTGAAAATAACGTTCGTAAACGGGGAATACGGGTTCTGGGTGTGCTGGATTGATCAGGTTCTGTTTCATATAGTACGTCGGCGGATCGTCCATTGATACGCTTAATTCACCAAGCTGGTATACATTGCTGTCTAAATGTTTGTATATCCGTAGCAATTCGACAAAATAATCCGTATGGGCAGTATCTCGTATTTCTAGTTTAAGGCTTGCGGCAATCCCGTATATGGTTAGCGTATCTGTCGTGATGTATCTCCAGGCACTATTCCCCCAGGGATAATTAATGAGAAACGTATCGCCAGCGTTAAAATACCAATAGTTATCGAAATAGTCCCCTTTTGGCCCCAACATCAGTATTGTATCTTGAGCCCAAATATTGGGCACCAGGGACAGAAGGAAAGCGAAAACAAACAGTGTCTTTTTCATATCATTACATTATTGGTTTAGGGACTCTCCACAAATTCGTTCGGTTTGGGTTACATACTTTCGGGGGGCTTTGACAATTGTTAAAAATTCTTTGTAGGTATAGAACAAGGAACAATCAATATCGTACAAATCTTTATCCAAGGGTTCGGTATCTATTTCTATATATTCAAAACACTCATTGGGGTATACTCCAGCAGTGTACCTGTAAAGGTACAACTGGTGTGTGCCAAACCTGTTGCATCCAGTCATAATATAGCGATTGCTAGTTGCCCCTTCATATATTAACGAATTTAAAATATCAGTGTAACGAAGATGTTCCCATGCAGTTCCTGGGGAGGTGAACAACGATGGAGTCAGTCTTGTTATCTCATTGAATGTAATATTATTATTATTGGCGTTGTGTGCCAGTATCTCAATACATAATTGTTCCCCTATATCAAATGCAAGATCTTTTAGTGTTTTATTAGTTGCTTCAATCATTGCTGTTCCTTGCATTGTCAATCCCCAATAAAGGCTGATATGAATACTGTCATTAAGAGTTTTGGTGGCTGTTACAAAAGCGTCATCCGCAATTGCTTTGATTAAAAAAGGGGCTGAGGCAGAATAAGGTAATTCCCGCGCTTGCAGAGTAGAAACGCTTAGAGGTGTTAATGGTGTTGCAGGCGCAGAGAAATATAACAATCCATTTTTACATTTGGGACCAAGATCCCTAAAAAGTTTGCAATCATAGTAAGTAACAACGACATAGCCTTTAGTAACAGCTATATCATCATAATATGGCCGTGCAAAATCATGCTGATTATTTAAAATAAATGGCGCATGGAAGTATACATCCCACCCGGATGCTGTAGGCACAGCATCAATAATTACGCCTGAATCTTTCTTCTCGCCAGTCATGACAACCTGACATAACTGATTGTTACCAACTAACTTGGGAGGAATAACTTCCAATTTTATTACGGTATCAATATCGTATAGATATATGAATGACACAGGAGAGGCGGGGAAAGTCTGGAGATCAAAATATGCCATATAGGCGAACCCGCTGTCTGTAAGACCGCACAAGTATGCACGGCCATCCATTATCTCGAAATCGGAGACGGAAGTTGCTTCACTGGGAAGGCTCATCGTATTTACGAAGGTAGTTCCGTCTACTACTCTGGAAAAGTTGCAATATGTATCATGACTATAGACAAGCCATTCCCCATCATCAATCTTGCGAATCAACGAACTATCGTTATACCTATTGTTCAATTTTTCTATGTATTCCTGAGCAAAAGCAGCGAAAGATACCGCCATAAGCGCGACATATGCGAGTATTTTTTTTCTCATAATGGTTATGTGTTTATTGTTGTTACTTTTTAATTTGCAAAGATACAACTTTTTTTTCAAAGCAAGGGGAAAAAGTTCAAATAACAACATTTGATGCCTTGAAAATGACTCTGTAGTTAGAGGCTAATGCGAACAAAACCAATGATATATGTATTGTCCACACGGCTAATACGCTGATTCTTCGTATCTTCACCCTATCCTCTACCTATCAACTACCACCGTTCTTCGATCGTTCTTCGATAGTTCTTCGATAGTTCTTCGATTGTTCTTCGATTCGAATCGAAGAACGATCGAAGAACTATCGAAGAACTATCGAAGAACGGCCGGTGGTGATACGGAGCAATATCGGTTTTAGGGGATTGGGGAATCACTCTCCGGAGAGGTCGTCGAGGATATTGAGGTAGTTCTGGTAGCGCTCAGCGCTTATCTCGCCGTCCTCAACCGCCTGGCGCACTGCGCACTGCGGCTCGTGGCGGTGGGTGCAGTTGGCAAAGTGGCAGCCGCCGAGCGCAGCACGCATCTCGGGGAAGAAATGAGAAAGTTCCTGTGCGGTGAAGTCGACCATACCGAACTCTTTGATGCCTGGAGTATCGATAAGGTAAGTGGTCAGCGGCGTTTGGCCAGCAGCTATTGGGACCGGAAATATCTCGGCGAAGGTAGTAGTGTGGCGCCCTTTGAGGCTCCAGTCGGAAAGCTCGCCGGTCCGGAGCTCCAATCCGGGGCTTAAGGCGTTGAGCAACGCGCTCTTACCCACGCCACTATGACCGCTAAAGAGGACGGTGCGGCCGGCGATCATATCTTTCAATTCGGTGATTCCCGTACCGTCGAGGGCAGACACTTCAAGCACCGGATAGCCGATACTGCGATATAGGCCGCTCAACTCGTCCTGTGCGGCACGCAGGTCGGGGTCGAGCGCGAGGAGATCGCACTTGTTGAAGATGATGCAGGCGGGGATATGGTAGGCTTCGGCGGTTACCAGCAGACGGTCGATGAAGCCGGTCGAAGTGCGGGGCAGGCCCAGGGTGGCCACCACGCAGAGGAGGTCAATATTGGCGGCGATCACGTGGGTCTGCTTGCTGAGCTTGGTGGACCGGCGGACGATATAGTTTCGGCGGTCGCAAACCTCGTGGATGAGACCCGTGCCGTCGTCCTGCAGGGCAAATTGCACCCGGTCGCCGACAGCCACGGGGTTGGTCTGCTTGTTGCCGCGCAGACGATAGTTGCCGCGCAGACGGCAGTCGACCGAACCGCTGTCGGTCAGCACCTTATACCAGCTTCCGGTGGTTCTTATGACCAGTCCTTCTTCCATTTTTTCGAGTTGCAAAGATACAAAAGTTTTTCCAAACGGAAAAAAATGTGTAATTTTGCATTTTCAAACCGCACCATAGGTGGTGGTTGGGAATGAAAAAAAACACTACCCGATGTAGACTTTTGCAAAAAACCGGGTTATTTGTAGAGTGAAACAATAAAATATAACGATAATGGAAAAACATTCGAACCGTACTAATGTCCGCACCCGTGCGATGCGGAGAATGATTCTGACGGCAGCGGCCGTGATAATGGCCATCGGAGCCGGTGCCCAGAACGTGGAGGCCACATTCGGCGCCGAAGGCAAGATGCTGGGCCACAGCAACGAACCGCAACTGATCGGCTACACCGACGGCAGCGTGGTGATGACCGACGTGCAGAGCCGCAAGCTGGTGCTGGCAAGCTACGATATCGACCAGAACGAGAAGGCCCGCGTGGAGCTGGGAAGTTCGAAAGAGGTCGA
Organism: uncultured Bacteroidales bacterium; assembly: GCA_900321975.1. Taxonomy (GTDB): domain Bacteria; phylum Bacteroidota; class Bacteroidia; order Bacteroidales; family P3; genus Colimorpha. Next base: position 15,149 of record ONYC01000186.1, on the reverse strand, counting down.
GTGCTACGGTGGATTCGTGAACGGCGACAATGTGGACCTCCTGCTGGTGAATAACGGCGACGGGATGATGCGCGTGTGGCGCGAGCGCCGTTCGCTGTCGACCCTCCAACCCGTGGGCGACCCGTCGACCCTCGCCGACTTCAAAGGCGAGAAGAAAGACAAATTCTACTTCACCCTGGGTACCTCGCCCAGCCAGGAACTGCTGGCCGGTGTGAGCGTAGCGGCCCGCAAAGGGCTGGATCCCGAGATGCGCGTGTCGCTCTACAGCCGCCAGCTCGAAGCCTACTGGCACATGCCCATCTCGGCTGTTGCATTCAACCAGATACTCGTAAACGACAGCGGCGAGGTGGTGCTGGGCCACTGCACCCTTGACCAGAGGAAAGCCTGCACGTTCACCGTGCTCGACGGCGAGAACGAGAAGCACTTCGGCTTCAGGCTCGACAGCGAGATATGGCCCACCGAAGTCTCGATGGTGCGCTACGACAACAACAAGCTGATATTGGCGGTGGCCGTGTGCGAAGGGCACAAGGTGATCATGCCTCTCGGCTCGAACATCAACCGCATCGACTTCTACTGCTATGATGTGGAGAAAGACAAACTCAGCATCACCAGCCACCATATCAGCGACCTCGACGCCTCGCGCCTGTGCGGCCGCAAAGAGGGGAAGGCCCCCAACAACAACTGGGTGCAGTTCGGCAACATCGTGCAGAGCATCGCCGACGGGCAGGGCGCCTACCTGATGCTCGACCAGACCTGGACGGTTACGAGGAACGACATCCCCGTTGAGCAGAACCGCGTGGGCATGATGGTGATCCGCATCAATGCCGACGGCAAGGTCCAGTGGACCAAATCCATCCGCATGGGATCGCGCAGCTCGTGGGGCGGACGCGGCATGATCGCCTACCGCTGGCGCTCCACAGCCGACGGCATCGCCCTCGCCCTTGCGCAGCATGCGAAGAACGCCAGCCTGACCCCCGACCAGCCGGTGAAGACTTTCAGGATATTCAAGGACAAGGCCATTCTGAACGTCTATACACTCAACCCAAAAGGCGAGCTGAACCGCACCGACTATAACATAGGCAAGCAAGCCATCGTGGGCGCCGCACGCACCGTCGACAGCCACAACCTGATGCTCTTCCTCATCGCAAGCGCCAACAAAGGCCAGTTTGCCAATATCACTATCAAATAATAACCCTTCGGAAAATGAAAAGAACCGCTATACTACTGACATTACTGCTGGTGGCTAGCGTCGGGCGCGCGCAGCTGCGCAGCGTCGGCGAGGTGCCAGCCGACTTGAAGATGAGCGTCCAGGAGCTCTATGACGACGACCTGAAGCGGGCTAAGAAATACGCCGGCGGACGAGTGAAGAACAAACAGCAGGTGCTCGAAGCCTCGTACCAGATCAACAAGATGCTTGCCGGAGGGCATATCGTCTATGGCGATCCGATAAGCCGAATGGTGGAGAGGATTGCCGACACGCTGCTTGCCGACTACCCCGAACTCCGCTCCGAACTGCGGTTCTACACCGTCACAAGTCCCGAGGTGAACGCGTTCGCCACCGGACAGGGTATGGTGTTCATCAATGCGGGCCTTGTGGCCCAGGTCGATGATGAGGCCCAGCTGGCATTCATCATCAGCCACGAGATAATCCACTACTACCGCAGCCACAACCTCGAGTCGATTATAGGCAAGAAGAAACGCAAAAAGGACGAAAAGGCCGACATCGAAGAGGGTACCGACCAGACCAACGACTTCATCCGCCGTCACAACCGCAGCCGCGAAATGGAGAGCGAAGCCGACTCGCTCGGCATTGCCCTGTTCTACCTCAAAAGCCCCTACGACAAGGAGAACGTTACCGAAGGCGTCTTCGACGTGCTGCAGTACAGCGCCCTTCCCTTCGACGACCTGACATTCGACACCACATTCTTCAACACCCCATACTTCTCGCTCACCGGATGCTGGCTCGACACCGTGGCCGGCATCACCAGCCGCGACAACTACGACGACAGCCGTTCGACACACCCCAATATCATCAGCCGTCGCCGCAACTGCGCCGCCAGCCTCGACGGATACTACGGCGGCGAGCGCTTTGTGGTTACCACACCCGAAGAGTTCTACCGCCTGCGCCAGATAGCACGCATGGAATGTATTCGCCAAGAGATTATCCACGGCCAGTATGCACGCGCCTTCTACAATACATGGCTGCTGCAATCCGACACCACCCTCAGCAAGAACGACCACGCCTCCCTCGACCTGATGATGGCGCAGGAACTCTACGGGCTTGCTATGTTCAAGAACAACGATATGAAGAATACCGCCGTTGGCGACTATAAAGAGGTCGAGGGCGAAAGCCAACAGGTGCATTACGCTATGAGCACCATGCCTGAGGAACATGCCACCATCATAGCCTTGCACAACGTGTGGGAGAACCACCGCCGCTATCCCGACAACAAACAACTCGAGAAAATGGCTTCCGACCTGATGGAAATGTTGCGTCTGAAGAACAGCAAGAGCATCACCGACTTCGTTTCGGAACCTCCATCAGATGCTACCGACACCGTATCAACACCGTCCCAAGCCACCGAACAGACGGACAAACCCAAGACAAAATACGAACGCATCAAGCAGAAGCGCGCCGTTTTAACCAAGCGCAACCCCACTTCGTATGCCCTCACCGACATACTATTGGCCGACAAGGAGTTCCACAACCTGCTGCGCGAACACTTGGCCGGCAACGCCCCGAAGGAGCCGCCGATAAAGGCTGCCAACGAGGATTCCGCAGGTGTCATCGTGTTCAACCCCACCTATTGGGTTGTCAGCTACCGCAAAGAATACATGAACATCTCAGAAAGCGACAGCCGCGAGAACGAGCTTACGTCGCGTATCATGCATATCTCCGAGAAATTCAAGCGCAATGGGGTTGACTTCTCGGACGGCGGCATGCACAACATGGAAAGCGACGTGCAGTATAACGACTTCCTTTCGCTCTGCGAGTGGTCGAACGAATTCTGGCTCAACAAAGGGAACTTCGATGTGCAGCGCTTCACCCAGCCTGCCATGAACGACCTGATGGACCGCTACCAGGCCCGCATAATCAACTTCACCGCTGTGCTCAATATCGAAGGCACCCCGCCCGATGCAAGCCCCGGATACATTATCATCCTGCCCATCACCCCGATTGTGGCGCTTGGAATGTTCACAGGCATCGAGCACACGGGAATCGCCTCGGTGATGGTCGACGCCCGCGAAGGCAAGGTACTCTCGCGCCAGTCGTACAGTTTCAATGTGGCCGATCACGGTGATGTGCTCGACGCAGCAATACACGACACCTACGTCCACGCCATGAAGCCCGACGTGAAGACACCAAAAGGCTTTATGGGCAAGCGCCTGGCGCTGATGGGGGGCTTCAACCTTGGCATGGCCGGCTACCAGACATTCGAAGCCGGACATTATGTGGCACTCTCACCCTGGGCGGCAGTCGAATTCGCAACAAAACGCGATATGTCGATATCAGTATGGGGACGTTACCACAAGGGATACGATGATATCACCACCAACATCCGTACCGGACAAGACTACTATCCGTGGTTTCAAGATATCACCACCCAGAGCTCGCGCAACATGCTTATGGCCGGCATCAGCATCCACGACTACAAGCGCAGCGAATTCGCCCCGCTGGGTCTTTACTTAAACTATGGCCTGCACATGGTTCGCTTCACCAAACTCGACAGCACCCCAGACGGCTACACCTTCGGCGCCCATCTGGGTGTAGGCCGCAACCACGTCTTCCTGAACACCTTGGTGCTCAACTACGAGGTCAACTATGCCTATACTTATGGTCTCCACAAGACCATCGACTTCGACTTCAGCGACAATTACAAACATTATCTGCACTATGCCGACGCCATTCTGGCGAACATCGTCACCGTGCGCCTCGGTATCGGTATTCTGCCTTTCTGAAGCGGTTGTTGATAAGTATTGAAAACCGAACGCAATAATCCAGTGATTGTTGCGTTCTTTTTTTATTATGACACGCAAGCACACCCTCCTCATACTGCTGCTTCTGGCCTTCTGCACGGCCAAAGGGCAGCCCTATTGGAACAATCTCGAGATGTACCGCCTGAACAAGGTACAGCCACACGACCGCATCATTCCAGACGGGAATTGGCGCATGAGCCTCAACGGCACCTGGCGCTTCGCCTATTTCGACACACCCGACGAGGCTACGCTCAACCCACGCAAATGGGACACGATTCGTGTGCCGGGCAACATCGAGCTACAGGGCTTCGGAGTGCCGGTATACGTGAACATGCGCAACGAATTCCCAAGCAATCCACCATACGCCCCCATCGACTATAATCCCACCGGCGTATATGCCCGCGACTTCAACCTGCCTGCCGCATGGCAGGGACGGCGCACGATAGTGAAGTTCGGCGCCGTGAAATCAGCCATGTATCTTTACATCAACGGCCGCGAGGTGGGCTACAGCCAAGACTCGAAAACACCGGCCGAATGGGATATCACCAAATACCTGCAAGCCGGCAGGAACAATATGGCCGTGAAGGTGGTGCGGTGGTGCGACGGCAGCTACCTCGAATGTCAGGATATGTGGCGTATGAGCGGTATCACCCGCGACGTGGAAATCTACTCGGTACCGTACACCTACATCACCGACATCAAAGTTATTGCCGACCTCGACACCAACGACTGGCGGACAGGCCTTCTCGACGTCACCGTCGACCTCAACCGTGAAGTGAGCGGCGGCCGCGTGGAGATATCCATCAACGACATAGTGCTAGGGCAGCACCTTAAGCATAACGACTGGTTTGCCGGATTCCAGATGCGCTGCCCCAACATACAACCTTGGTCGGACAGCACCCCTGCTCTCTACACCCTCACCGTGTCCCTCCTCGACGATGCCGGACGCCCGACCGAGCGGATAACCAAGAAAATCGGCTTCCGCCACCTCGACATCCGCGACGGACAGGCACGCATCAACGGGCATCCAATCGAGATTCGCGGCGTGAACCGCCACGAGCACTCTATGTATGGCGGCCACTACATCACCCCCGACGAGATGCGGCAGGACATTGCCCTGATGAAGGAAATGGGCATCAATGCCGTACGCACCTCGCACTACCCCAACGACGAGCTTTGGTACGACCTCTGCGACTCGGCAGGAATCTATGTATGGGACGAGGCCAACGTCGAGAGCCACGCCCAAGGCTACGGCGCCAACTCGCTCGCAAAGAAGAAAGAATGGCTCAACCCCATACTGGACCGCATCTACAATATGTACAAGCGCGACCGCAACCATCCATGCATCGTCGCCTGGAGCCTTGGAAACGAGTGTGGCAACGGATATTGCTTCGAGGAGGCTTACCGCTTCCTCAAAGGCAAGGACAATACGAGACCGGTGGTATACGAGCGCGCCGAGCTCGACCGCAACACCGACATTGTCAGCGTGATGTACCCGTCGCTCAATTACCTTTCGCGCTATGCCAACAATCCCCGCAACAAGCGGCCCTACATCATTGCCGAATATTGCCACGCTATGGGCAACTCGATGGGCGGCCTAAAGGACTATTGGGACACCATCGACAAGTATCCGCAGCTGCAGGGCGGCTTCATCTGGGACTGGATCGACCAGGCTTTCTGGCGCGACTGCTGGGCGGCAGGAGGCGACCTGGGCGAACTGCCCGACATCAAGGACGACGACGCCTTCTGCGCAAACGGCATACTTGCGGCCGACCGCACGCCGCACGCCTGTGCCGACGAGGTGGAGGCTGTATTCACCCGCGGACGCAACAATGTGATTGTTCCCGCAACCTCGAGCGTCAAATACGACACCCGCAACATCAAGCCCCTTGTGAAAAAGAGCCGCTGGCGCCTACTGCGCGACCGACATAACATCACCATCGAAAGCGACGACGGCGCAAGCCGCGTGAAAGTGAGCAACACCGACGGCTCGATCACTTCGTTCGTCCATCACGGACAGGAGCTGCTGGCGCGCCCCCTGCGCTGCAATTTCTGGCGCCCCCCGACGGAAAACGATCTGGCCGACATAGCCGGTTCACGCGCCTGGCAAGGGCTCGACCGGCTGCAAACCGAGATGCTCTATATGAGCTCGACCGACAACGAGGTGGTGATGCTTATGCGGCTCACCTCCGACGACGGCAACCATATCACCGTGAAGCAGATTATCGGCATCGATGCAGGAGGCGCTGTACAGCTGCACTATCTGGTGATGCCCATGGGCCAGTTCCACACCCTCCCGAAACTCGGAATCCAGATGGGGCTCGACACCAACTTCGCCGCAGGCTTCTACGGCAACATCCACGAAACCTACCCCGACCGCCGCACGGCGCAAAGGGTGTCCACATGGTATAAAAGCCTTAAATCGCTCGCCGAGCGGCAATATGTTGTACCGCAGGAACAGGGCAACCACGAGGCGCAATGGGTCAGCTTCGTTCGCGGCGGCATCGGACTTGCTTTCCTGAGTCCCGACGATCAAGGGTGGCTCAACTTCAGCGTGCGCCGCCAGGAGGACAGCGTGCTTACCGCCGCCCGACGCTGGTGCGACGTCGAGGACGCCGACCACTATATCGTCAATATCGACTACCGGCAGGCAGGTCTCGGCACCGCATCGTGCGGCCCCGGAGTGGCCGAGAAGTACCAGATCAACGGCGACAGCACCTACTACTTCCGGTTCCTGATGATTCCCACCGACGGCAAGATATTCCTCAACCCCGCCGGATATGAAATCAAGCGCCACCCCGAACTGATGGAGGACCTCCCGGCCGACGAGGACGAAAGCCGCCTGCCGATACACAGCATCACCTGCAGCCGCAAGCCGGCCGAGCAGTACGGCAAAGAATTCCCGATGATGCTGGCCGACGGACGGCGTGCCATTCCGGGCGACTACCGCAACGGATGGGCGGGATTCGAGGCTGCCGACACCGTCGAGATGACGATAGCGCTTGCACAGTTCGCCAAGATAGGCGAGATATCGGTGGGCGCCTGCCACAGTCCCAACGACTGGGTGATCCAACCCGTCGACGTGCAAGCCCAGTGGAGCATCGATGGCAAGAAATGGAGCAACTGGCAGAGCCTCGAGCTGCAGAACCCGCCCGACGACGAGCAGGGCGACAGCCGCAGGTTGCGCTACTTCATCAACCCACACAAAGCCAAATATATCAACTACATACGCCTGCGTTTTGTCTGTATGCCCGAGTTGCCCGTGTGGCACAACTACAGCCGCCGGCCCGCCTGGCTGATGATCGACGAGGTGGATATCCGCCGACGTTGATCCGCACCCCATTTTTCGGCTTCTGAGAACCCGGCGTCCTAACTGCCTGTTACGACGCATCTTCGACCTATCCTCTACCTATCAACTACCACCGTTCTTCGATCGTTCTTCGATCGTTCTTCGATTGTTCTTCGATCGTTCTTCGATTCGAATCGAAATACTATCGAAGAACTATCGAAGAACTATCGAAGAACGGCCGGACCTGGGCCGGAGAAAGTGCGCTTTTTATCATAAGAAAATAAAAAAGACGGCCGGTATTGATTTTTTTTGTATATTTGCAGAATAACCGCGAAGAGCGGAAGGAATATTATTTATTAACAACGAGCTATTTATGACTAATATGACCGAAAAGAAAGACATCAAAAAGGAGTTTGTCTCCTACCTGTTGCTGATTCTTGGCAGCGCCTTGTTCGCCGTGGGCGACGTGATGTTTGTCAACCCCTACCATTTGGCCCCCGGCGGCGTCTACGGTTTGGCCAACGTTTTCAACGCCCTGTGGGGATGGAAGATATCGCTGGCCGGCATCTGCATGGATATCCCCCTGCTGATTATCGGCACGATTATCCTCGGCCCCAAATTCGGCATCAAGACCATCGTTTCGGTCATTCTGATACCGGTGTTCACATTCATTCTTGAAACCACCTGGGGCTACGCTCCGCTGATCCACGACGGCGCCTTCCTCGACAGCGCCCAGCACACAGCCCTCTCGTTTATGGACGGCGAGACCGAGGTGTGGTTCCTCCCCGACATGTTCCTCAACACCGTTGTGGCCGGCCTGATTTACGGTGCCGCCATCGGCGTCATCTTCCGTGCTGGTGCAACTTCGGGCGGTTCGGACATCATCTCGATGATCATCCACAAGTACACCAAGATATCGCTCGGCACGCTGGTACTTATCGTCGACAGCTGCATCTCGCTGACCACCCTCATCATCGGCGACATCCGCCTGCCAATCTACTCCATCCTCCTGATCTACATCGAGAGCAAGATTATCGACCTTGTGGTCGACGGTATGAAGAGCTACAAGACAATGTTCATCGTAACCGACGAGATGGAGGCCGTGCGCGACTATATCATCAACGACCTTGAGCGCGGCGGGACCCTGCTGATGGGCACCGGCCTCTATCAGGGCAACGAGCGCAAGATGATCTATGTCACCCTCGACCGCGCCGACATGGTGAAGCTCAAATCGAACTTGCACCGTCTCGACCCGAAGGCCTTCGTGAACATCATGGAGAGCAGCGAGATTCTCGGTTTCGGATTCAAAGCCCTCCCGAAAGAATAAACCCCGCGACAATGAAGGTTCTCCAACTCTGCAACAAGCCCCCCTACCCGCCGGTCGACGGCGGTACGCTGGCCATGAACAGCATCACACAAGGATTGCTGCAAGCCGGCTGCGAGGTGCGTGTGCTGACGGTGGAGACCGACAAGCATCCGGCACATACCGACCGGCTGCCGGCCGACTACCTCGGGCGCCTTTCGGGCTTCGACGCAGTATATGTCGACCTCCGTGTGAAGCCTCTCGACGCAGTTGCGGCCATGATGAGCGGCCAGTCGTACCACGTGAACCGATACCGCAGCGAGCATTTCGCACAGAAACTGAAAGAGATACTGCAGGCCGAGAGCTTCGACGTGGTGCATGTGGAAAGCATCTTCCTAACACCATACGTCCCCATCGTCCGCAAATACTCGAAGGCGGCGCTGATACTAAGAGCGCACAACGTGGAGCACCTCATCTGGCAGCGGGTCGCCCACAGCACCCGGCACGGCCTGAAACGGTGGTACCTGAAGCACCTTTCGCTCACCTTGCGGGCCTATGAACTGGAGCACCTGAACGACTACGACGGCGTGGTGTGCATCACCCGTAACGACGCCGAATACTTCGGAGCCAACGGCTGCCGCCGCCCCATCACCAACATACCCTTCGGCGTCGAACCCTGCAAGGTCGACGATGCCGCTGTGGAGCCCAACTCGCTCTTCCATATCGGAGCGATGGACTGGCTTCCAAACCAGGAGAGCATCGCCTGGCTGCTGCACGACGTGTGGCCGGTGGTTCACCGCGAGGTGCCGCAAGCCCACCTATATCTGGCGGGCCGCAAGATGCCAGAACGCTGGATGAACGCCAATATCGAGGGCGTTACCATAGTGGGCGAAGTTGACGATGCAGGTCAGTTTATCGCCGGCAAACAGATAAACATCGTGCCCCTGCTGAGCGGAAGCGGCATCAGGGTGAAGATAATCGAGGCTATGTCGGCCGGCAAAGTGGTGATCACCACCACCGTTGGCGCACAAGGCATCGACTATACCGACGGCAAGAACCTGCTCATCGCCGACACACCCGAGGAGTTTGCCCGGCAAATCAAACGCTGCCTGGCCGACAACGCCTTCTGCAACAGCGTGGGCGAAGCGGCCGCACAACTTATCGCAGAACAATACAACGGACAGAAGCTCGCCGACGAGCTGCTGAAATTCTATAACAAAAGATTGGAAAAATGAAAAGAATAGCCAAACTGATAATCGCCGCCGCCCTGCTGGCATTCGGCGGAACCGCAATGGGACAGATAACGATTCCCGGCACCCACGTGAGCTTCGAGCTTGAGCCCGAAAACTGGCGCTACCTGCGCACATTCCAGCTCGACGACGGTGCCGATATCTACATCTACTACTATGCCCGCGAGGTAATGGTCGACACCGAAGGCGACACCATACTGCCCTTCCTCCGCATCTACGTAAACGAGGAGTACGAAGGCGATGTCTACGAGCTTGCATACGAGCGCTATCTGGCCCAGCCCTTCCAGTCGCTCGACGAATACACCCACGGCGACGGGCTTCCGCGCAACGGCGGCATAGGCTATATCGGTGCCTATACCAACCCCAGCGAACAGAAAGACTACCAGTTTATGATGACCTACTTCAAGGACAACGGCACCATAGTCGAGTTCCGCCTCGAAACCACCAAGGATACCTTCGAGGAGATGGAGCCTGAATTCAAGAACGTACTCAGCACGATAAAATAAATCAACGGCAATGAAAAAGATACTGACAATCCTTGTCTGCGGCCTTATGGCGCTGACAGCAACGGCCCAGAGCGACATCGAAGACAGCCTCAGCGACTTCGAGGCACGCTTCACCCGGCTGAACCGCGCCTACGCCAAATCGCCCAACGACGTCGACGCACTCTTCAACATGGCTCAGTTCTACTTCGAGAACTCGAACCCCATGCGCAACCTGCCCATGGCGATGAAGTATATCCAGCGCGCCGAAGTCAAGCATATCGAGCTGCTGGAGAACGAAAAACTCGGCGAACTGACCCGCCTGGCGCGCAAGAACATCACCCTGCTCACCATCCGTCAGACCAAGCAGGCCATCACCGATGCCGCCTACAACACCCTCGAGATGCGCACCGATATGACCCGTGTGGAACTCGACACCTACCTCGATGCATTCGGTATCGACATCGAACTGGTGCGCCTGCTACGTCAACGCCGCATCAACCAGGTCTACGACGAGGACCTGCGCAAGGGTACCGCCCAGTCGTACTACCATTTTATCGACATCTATCCCGGTACCAACGAGGCCGAACAGATGGAAGAACGCCTTTCGAAACTGGCCCCAAGCCTCTTCGACGGCGTCACCACCGAAGCGGCAGTCGACTCGATAGCTGCCGGATATGAGCTGAGCCCTTCGGTGCGCCGCGCCGCCGAGAAGCAGAAAAGCCGTCTGGCCTATGCCAATGCCACCCGCCGAAACACCATTGCAGCATATAACGACTTCCTGCACCGCTACCCGACTAGCGACGAAAACATACAGGCCCGCGAGCACTTGGCCACCCTGCTCGAAGTACAGTACGGCAGTCTCCGCACCCCACGCCAATTCGCCGATTTCGTTGATTCGAACGCCGACAACGAACTGGCCGACCGGGCAATGGCCGAAATGCGCCGTATGATCAACGAGGATCACGATATCGAGGCCGCGAAACTCTATCTTAACCGCTTCAAACTCGACGAGCATTATAACGAAGTCTACAACCAATACTACAGTTGGCACGCCGCCGAAGGCAACAGCGACCCCATCGTACGATTCGAAAAGGAGAACCCCAACTATCCGTTCAAACGCGCCATCGAGGCCGACCTTGAGCGGGCCGAGAAGATAGACCAAGTGAACCTGATGAGCGACTACTTCGAGAGCGAGTATGAACGCTACGCCGGATACGTCCGCAAGCTTATGGGCAAGCAGATCGCCATCGTGCCGCTACAGCGTATGTTACAGCTCCAGCTTGCACAGCGCAACTATACCGGAGCCTTGAACCGTGTGAAGCAATTTGAGCTTTGCTTCGAGACCACCTCGCACAACGAATACCTCGAGCTGCAAAGCATACTGTCGGCCCGACCGACTGGACGTACCGCCGTCCAGCAACTTGCCGCCACATACAACATTGTGAACCCGACCATCAACCCTGCCGACGGCAACCTGTACTTCACCCGCGTTATGGGTTCGAGCCGCAGAATATGCTATGCCGTAAAGCAAGGAAACAAATGGCGCCCCACCGGCGACGTGGAATTCTCCAACACAGACAACGACCGCCTCTCTCTCTACGGCTTCTTTGCCGACGGCAAGAAAATGCTTCTGGGTAGCTCCGGCGATATCTGGATTGCGGAATTTGACGGCTCACAATGGCGTGTAACCGACATTCCCTCATATCCTGTCAACACCGACTATATCGAAACCGACGCCTATATGCTGCCCGACGGCAGCGGCATGCTGCTTGCTTCCGACCGTCCAAACGGCAAAAACCTGCAAGCATCTGGCGCATATTTCCACGGAGACACCGCTCTGGCCTCTGACCTCTACTACATTCCCTATACCCAGAACGGATGGGGCACCGCCGTCAACCTCGGCTCTAACATAAACACCCCCTACAGCGAACGCTCGCCAATCCTGAGCCGCAACCTCAAGACCCTCTACTTCATCACCGACGGACGCGGCGGACTTGGATATGGCGACGTGTATGTGGCTACCCGTACCAATGTCGAAGACTGGACCAACTGGACCGTTCCGCAGAATGCAGGCAAGGAAATCAACTCGGGCCGCAGCGAGGCTTCCATCAGTTTCGGACCCAACGAGAAGGAAATTTATCTATCGTCAAACTCGGATGCCGGCCACTTCAGCTGCTATACCTTCCCCACATGGCACAACTCCACCAATTCGTACTATAACTACACTCTCGAAGTGCTCGGAATGGAAGAGTTCCTTTTCCGCGTCCGTGTAGCCGACCTCACCCAACAGACCATCACCCAGGTGGTTGACTATATGGGCGAAAACCACAGTATCGACCTGAGCATCCATAAGGACAAGCATTACGCTGTGCTTGGCGATGCCGGCCTCTATTTCATCCCGGCGGTTATTATCGGACCCGAGACGAAGGGCAAGCAGCGCCTGAAAGGCTACACTTTCCCCGTGCTGGTCGGTATGGACAAACCGCTTCCCCTGAAGGCCGTGGAATTCAACAAACTCACGTCTGCCCTCACACCGATAGCCGAAATGCAGCTTGAGCAGTTGGCACAGTTCCTTCGCCACAACCCGACCGCCATTGCCGAGATTATAATCGACGTGGCCGGCCGCGACGATGTGCTGGCATACAACCTCTCGCTTGAACGTGGCCGCATAATACGCGACTACCTCAGCTCTTTCGATATCGAAGGTTCACATATCATCATCTCGGCATTCGGCAATGTAAACCTTAAGAACGGCGGCACCGAAGGTGTGTCGGTCCGCTTCCGCGAACGTTAATAACAACCAAAACAACTATCATAATGGAACAGCACCGCACAGTAGAAATCGATGGCCGCACCGTCCACTATCGCGACGAAGGCCGCAGCAACAAAAAGACCCTAGTGCTCCTGCATGGCTTCCTGCAAAGTCTCGACGTATGGAGTTCATATGTGCTGACATATATGAACAGCATGAGAATCATCACCATCGACCTTCCCGGCCATGGATTGACAGATAATTTCTGCGATGTACACACCATGGACTTTATGGCAAAGACGGTTAAAGAAGTGCTGAATCATGCCGGAGTGGACCAATGTGTAATGATAGGCCACTCGATGGGAGGCTATGTGTCGCTGGCCTTCGCCGAGAAATACCCCTATTCGCTGCGCGGCCTCGGCCTGATCAATGCCCATGCAATGGCCGACGATGCACAGCACCGCGTCTATCGTGAGCAGGTGTGCGCCCAAGTGATGGACAACCGGGCATCGTTCATTGTCGACTTTGTACCCAACCTGTTCCACCCCGACCGTCGCGGTGCATTGTACCAAGAGATCAAAGACCTCAAGGACCAATGCCTCGAAACCACGAGCGAAGCCATAATTGCCGCCCAACGCGGCATGAAGGAACGCCCCTCGCGCATGGACACTCTCAGCAAACTCGAAGTGCCCATCCTTATGGTTTATGGCAAAGAGGATCCACGCATACCGCTTGAAATCGCCGTGTCGCAGGCTATGTTCCCGCGTCATGCAGAGATGCTGCTACTCGACAAGGTAGGCCATATGGCCTTCATCGAAGAGCGCGAATATGTCAAACCGCGCATCAAGAACTTCGTCGACACCTGCTACTATTGATTCCGCCAATGAAGAATATCCGCAACTTCTGTATAATTGCCCATATCGACCACGGCAAAAGCACTCTGGCCGACCGCCTGCTGGAGGTAACCCACACCGTAAGCCAGCGCGAGATGCAGGACCAGGTGCTCGACGATATGGACCTGGAGAAAGAGCGTGGCATCACCATCAAAAGCCATGCTATCCAGATGAACTACAAGGACTATGTGCTCAACCTGATTGACACACCTGGCCATGTGGACTTCAGCTATGAGGTATCGCGCGCCATTGCCGCTTGCGAGGGAGCCTTGCTGGTAGTCGATGCCACACAGGGGATCCAGGCACAGACAATCTCAAACCTCTACCTTGCCCTGGAGAACGACTTGGAAATCATACCCGTGATGAACAAGATCGACCTCGACAGCGCTATGCCCGAAGAGGTATCCGACGAGATTGTCGATCTTCTGGGATGCAAACCTGAGGAGATATTGCGCTGCTCGGCAAAGACCGGAATGGGCGTACCCGAAGTGCTGGACGCCATCGTCGACCGCATCCCCGCCCCCAAAGGCGACCCCGACGCACCACTTCAGGCGCTGGTTTTCGACTCTGTGTTCAACCCTTTCCGCGGCATTATCAGCTATTTCCGCATCATGAACGGCACTCTGCGCACCGGCGACCACGTGAAATTCGTATCCACCGAGCGTGAATACGACGCCGACGAGATAGGTGTGCTGCGCCTCAATATGGAGCCTCGCAAGGAGCTGAGTGCAGGCAATGTGGGTTATATCATCAGCGGCATCAAGACCTCGAAGGAGGTTCGTGTGGGTGACACTATCACCCATGTAGCATCCCCCTGCGACAAGCCCATCGACGGTTTCGAAGCCGTCAAGCCGATGGTCTTCGCCGGCGTATACCCTGTTGATACCGACGACTATGAGGAGTTGCGCGCATCGCTCGAGAAACTGCAGCTCAACGACGCATCGCTCACCTTCGAGCCCGAAAGCTCGCTGGCCCTCGGATTCGGATTCCGCTGCGGATTCCTGGGCCTTCTGCATATGGAGATAGTTCAGGAGCGCCTCACCCGCGAGTTCGACATGGATGTCATCACCACGGTGCCCAATGTGCAGTACAAGGTGAAACTCACCAACGGTCAGGAGATAGATGTCTATAACCCCTCGGGCATGCCCGAGCCGAATAATATAGCCGAGGTGTACGAGCCTTACATTCACGCGCAGATT